>CAZPIM010000010.1:51777-56351 GCA_964586385.1 uncultured Anaerolineaceae bacterium | reverse complement strand
GTTGATTTACTCGAAAATGATAAGGTGTTTCATACATATTAAAATATTTTGATTCCATTGTTTTTTCTTCCTTATTATCGAAAAGTATAATCCGAATTTCGATACTTTTTTCATTTTATTCGTTTGTATGTTAAAATCTTTGCTATGGAAAACGTAAAAATTGTTGCAAAAAATCGGAAAGCATCATTTGAATATTTTCTTTTGGATAGGTTTGAAGCCGGGTTATCTTTACATGGAAGTGAGATTAAATCCATACGTGCTGGACAGATCAGTATCAATGAAGCATTTATTCAAATAGAGAATTTCGAAGCCTGGTTAATGAATGCTCACATTGCTCCGTACGATGCTGCCAGCATTTTTAATCATGATCCAAAAAGAAAAAAGAAACTCCTATTGCATAAAAATGAAATTTCCAGATTATGGAATACAGTCAGGCTAAAGGGTGTAACAATCGTTCCAGTTTCAATTTATATAAAAAATGGCAGGGCTAAAATAGAAATCGCAACTGCAAAGGGCAAAAAACTTTTTGATAAACGTGAAAGTATAGCTAAACGAGATCAGGAACGCGAAGAAGCAAAATCCTATAAGAAAAATGAGATATAGGTCAATAAATGCCCATCATCCTTGCATTTATTATCACACTTGGATTAGCAATAATCTGGTTAAGAATTAATGATTTTCTGGTTACCAAAAAAATATTAAATAATCAATTGAGTAGAAAAATTATCCATATCGGGACTGGACCAATTTTTGTTCTATGCTGGTTATTTTTCCCGGACTTTTCTTATTCCAGATATGTCGCAGCGCTTGTTCCGTTATTAATCACTATTCAATTTATTTTAATTGGCGTTGGCGTGATAAAAGATCAACCAGCTGTTGATGCAATGTCAAGGACCGGTGACCCAAAAGAAATTTTAAGGGGACCACTTTATTACGGTGTTATATTTGTCTTAGCCACAATACTTTTTTGGACCGAATCTCTGGTTGGTATTACCGCATTAATGATCCTATGTGGTGGCGACGGTTTCGCTGATATTATCGGCAGGCGAATGCCAATTGCCAAACTTCCCTGGTCAAATGGCAAATCGGTTGGCGGCAGTATCGGTATGTTTTTGGGAGGTTTATTTTTCTCATTTATTATTGGAATAATTTCAATATCAGTTTTGGGATTTAATATTGATATTTTCACATTATTTGTTAATCTGATTATCATTAATTTTTTTACAACAATTATCGAGTCATTACCAATCCGGGATGCAGATAATATTACCGTTCCGATTGTAGCAATTGGTTTGGGTCTTCTTATTTTTTAAAGATTGGTGGAAATATGCTATTAATTGATGGACATAATTTAACAATAGAAGATATGACCCGTGTCGCAAGAAATTGTGAAAAAGTCCAGCTATCAGAATCGGGGAAAAAACAGGTTGAAGATTCCAATAGATATAAGAATTTGATTCTTGAATCTGGTTTGCCAGTGTATGGAATTAACACTGGATTTGGAATATTTTCAGATAAAAAAATAGAAAATAAAGATTCTGCTCAATTAAGTCGCAATTTAATACTTAGTCATGCAGTGGGTACTGGACAACCGTTACCGAAAGAAGTTGTTCGTGCAGCAATGCTCGTTCGAGCGAATACGCTTTCAAAAGGGTATTCTGGTGTAAGAAAAGAGATTATTGAAACAATTATCGAAATGATCAATCTGGATTTGGTGCCTGTGATTCCTTCTCAAGGTTCATTGGGCTCATCCGGGGATTTAGGTCCGCTTTCTCATTTGGCTTTAGTTTTTACTACGGACGAGAAAGACCTTGATTCGGATTCTGGTCGTGCAGAATTTAATGGAAGGAATTTAAGCGGAAAGTCCGCTATGGAAATGGCAGGTCTCAACCGGCTTATACTTGGGCCAAAAGAAGGTCTCGCAATCAATAATGGTGCAACTTTTTCAGCAGCGATCGCAGCATTATGCATATATGACGCGAATTACTTACTTGATCTTTCGGAAATCTCATTGGCGTTAAGTTTGGAAGCTATGTTAGGAAACGAGGCTGCCTTTGACCAAAGAATTCACAAGGCAAGAGGGCAGTTAGGTCAACTGCGTGTAGCAAACAATATTCGTAAATTAATTTCCGATTCTGAGTTTATCAATTCCTCCGGGCGTGTACAGGACGCGTATTCATTAAGGTGCGCTCCTCAAGTTCAAGGAATAGCTAGAGACACAATGAGTTTTATTGAAAACATCATCAGTCGGGAAATTAATGCCGCTACAGATAATCCATTGATATTTGAACCAGGTGTTGCATTATCAGGTGGAAATTTCCATGGTGAACCTGTTGGGGTAGCAATGGATTTTTTGAGTATCGCCATTTCTGAAGTAGCTGCAATTTCAGAGCGGAGAATAAATCGATTAACTGATTCAAATCTAAATGGTGGATTACCACCCATGTTAGTTGATAGTGTTGAGGCCGCAGGACTTAATTCCGGATTAATGATGCCACAATACACAGCTGCAAGTTTGGTTCTGGAAAATTGTACATTGGCACATCCGGATAGCATACACTCGATCCCTACCAGCGGTGAGCAGGAAGATCATAATGCAAATGCTATGACTGCTGCCCGACATGCGTATGAAATTGTTAAGAATTCTTTTCATGTCATAGCAATCGAATTATATACAGCAGCAAGAGCAATTGATCTGAGAATGCGGATTAATCCAAATTTACAATTGGGTATTGGCACGAAAAAAGCATATAAAATTATACGTGAGGCAGTGCCTTACCAAGCTGGAGATGCCTTATGGGGTCCGGAAATTGAAAAATTGAAACAATTAATTGTTCAAAATTCCTTTGAACCTGTAATAAAAATATTAAGAAGTTGACAATTACGAATTATCAGATTATCTTACTCTCATGAATTGGTTTACTCAGAAATATTCCCGTAGAGATTTGTTAAAAGGCGCAATTTATTTATCTGGCGCTCTTGCTTTACATCCTTATATGAGTGTAAAAGCAAAAATGATTGAATGGCCTGATGCCGAAAGATTAGGAAGAGTATGTGTTGGTAAAGTAGATATTAGGTCGCGTCCATCCGTTAATGCCCCATCAGTCGGCGTTTTATATGAGGATGCGATTGTAATTTGGCTTAGGGAGATCATCGGAGAAGTTCCGGGTGGTCGCATCAGTGCGCGATGGGTAGAAACTCCTGATGGTTACATTTATTCACCTTCTGTCCAGCCGGTGGGAAATGTACTGAACGAACCAGTTAATGAACTTCCTGCTACTAGTCTTGGAAAAGGATTTTGGGTAGAAGTAACTACACCTTATGTCGATTTGATTTTGGATAATCCTCCACCAAGGTCTCCTGCATTAAAAGAAGGATTGTATCCTCGATTATATTTTAGCCAGGTTATGTGGGTTGATGATATAAGGATTGGGCAGGACGGACAAACTCGTTATCGATTGAATGAACGTTTTGGTTATGGTGATATATTTTGGGCTGACGCGACTTCTTTACGTCCATTATCTGAAGAGGAAGTTTCTCCAATTTCGCCTGATGTGGAAGAAAAGAAAATTCTGATTGATGTAACAACGAAGCGGCAGATACTTTCCTGTTATGAAGGAAAAAATGAGGTTTATTATTGCCAAATATCCTCTGGAGCAAAATGGAATTCATCGGGTGAATTGGTTGAAGAATGGGGTACTCCTTTAGGACCTCATCCAATCTGGCGAAAACTGATTTCCGTTCATATGAGTGGCGGCGCGACTGGCGTCGGTTATGACTTACCTGGTATAGCCTGGACGAACTTATTCACCGGTGAAGGGGTCGCGATTCATTCAACATTTTGGCATAACGATTATGGGACACCGCGGTCACATGGATGTATTAATGCAAAACCCGAAGATGCCAAATGGATATTCCGTTGGACAATGCCACATGTTGCTTTAGATCCGGGAGATTTATCCATTTCTATGCCTGGTGGGACAATAATAGATATCATAGAGGAATAGATACAGCATGACAGTTTCAATTGGACTAGCTTTTTTGGCAGGATTAGCCTCTTTTTTATCACCATGTGTTTTTTCACTTGTTCCTGCGTATATTAGCTACTTAAGTGGACAATCAATAGCAGCATTAAAAGCTAATCAAAACACAGCAAAAAAACTGGAAACTTTTTCACATGGTTTAGCTTTTGTTTTGGGTTTTAGTCTGGTTTTTATTTCTTTAGGTGCAACTGCTTCGGCAATTGGCGGTTTTTTATATTTTATCCGAGATTATTTGTCCAAAATCGGTGGGATTGTCGTAATAATTTTTGGGTTGCTTTTGACAGGAATTATCCGAATTCCATTCCTGGAATATGATGTTCGTGCCCAAGCAAAAAGATCCCGTGGACGGACGTATATTTCATCTTTTTTGATGGGTATATTTTTTTCGGCTGGGTGGTCACCTTGTGTCGGTCCGGTTTTGAGTGCAATCCTAACTTTAGCTATTCAAGGTGGTTCCATAGCCGAAGGAACTAAATTATTAACTGCATATTCTGTTGGATTGGCTATTCCATTCTTATTGGCTGCTTTAGG
>CAZPIM010000010.1:3520-51677 GCA_964586385.1 uncultured Anaerolineaceae bacterium | reverse complement strand
ACGATTGCATTATTGGAAAATTTGAAAAACGAATATTCATTTGATTTAGTCAAAATTGATATTGATTCTAGTAAAGAACTTATTAAAAAATACGGGAACGATATCCCGGTTGTGAAAATTGGACCTTACACTTTAAATGGGTTAATTGATGAAGCGAAATTGATTGTTACGATAAAAGCTGCAATTGATCGCTACCATCAATTGGTAGAAGTCGGAGATAAGCAGTATCAAAAAAGGATTTCTTCGGGAAGAAGTTTCTCTTCATTCGATCGATTTTCCTTAAAGCTATCAAAATTATATATTTGGATCATCGCTTTCTTTCTTATTTTATATGTTGGATTGCCATTTTTAGCGCCTGTATTTCTAAAAAACGGATCAGAATTACCCGCAAAGATTATTTACACGATTTATAAGCCACTTTGCCATCAACTAGCATTTAGGTCATGGTTTATTTTTGGTGAACAACCTTTCTACCCTCGTGAATTGGCTGGAATTGAAGGTGTATCAAGCTATGAGGAAATAACAAATTCTTCAGAAATAGATATTCGATCCGCCCAAAAATTTACGGGAAATGAAGCTTTGGGTTATAAAGTCGCTTTATGTGAACGTGATATAGCAATCTATGCGAGCATGTTAATCTTCGTAATAGCCTTTATTATTTCTGGGAGAAGAATCATGCCATTGCCCTGGTATATCTGGATAATAATCGGTTTAGTACCAATCGCTCTCGATGGTGTTTCTCAATTGCCTGGTCTGGCTTCAAATCTACCATCTTGGTTTTTACGGGAAAGCACACCACTGCTGCGAACTATCACAGGTACGTTATTTGGATTTACAACTGCCTGGTATCTATTTCCCTTAATTGAAGCAAGCATGAACGAAACTAGAATAATTTTGGAAGAAAAGAGAGCTTTCCAAGAGCAAAAGATTATTTAGATCTATGATAACTACAATAAATAAAAACGGACTTAAATACATCCAAATGTCTTCTTTCCAAAACGAAAATATTGTTCATGGATTTTTTAGTAGAATCGGTGGAGTCAGTATTAACTCATTTTCAAGCCTCAATTTAGGCGGAACTACAGGCGATGATGAGAAAAATGTAATTGAAAACAGAAAACGGATTTTTGAGTGCATCAAAAGACCGGTAGAATCAATTTATGATGTCTGGCAGGTACATGGTAAAGATGTTATTGTTGCTGATAGACCCAGAAAACTTGGTGAACCTCATCTCCCTGCAGACGGAATTATCACGAATTCTCCAAATGTAACATTATTGATGCGTTTTGCAGATTGTGTGCCTATAATATTTTATGACCCAATCAAACATGTTGTTGGAATGGCTCATGCCGGCTGGCAGGGCACAATAAAAAAAGTATGTCAAGAAGTCATAAAAAAAATGACTGAAAAATTTGATTGCGAACCTTCAAATATCAAGGCGGGTATTGGACCTTCAATTGGACCGGATCATTATTTTGTTGGAGATTCTGTCATCCAATCAGCACGGGAAAGTCTTAATAATATTTTTGAAAAAGTTGTTCTTCATAAGAATGGGAAAACTGTTTTTGACCTGTGGCAGGCTAATTATTTATTAATGCAAGAGGTCGGTTTAAAACAAATCGAAATTGCTGAAATTTGTTCTTATTGTAAAAATGACGATTGGTATTCGTATCGGCGGGAAGGTATAAAATCTGGCCGATTTGCGGTTGTGATTGGTTTAAAATAATTAGACGATGGATAAGAGTCAATCATTAATTTCACTAAACTTCCAGGAAGTGATGGAGAAAATTTCGATTTATGCTTTGAAAGCATATCGATCTGTCAACCAAATTAAATTGGTGGTTGTTACAAAAAATCAACCTTCTGAGAAAATAATGGAAGTAATTGAAGCGGGTGCAATTTATCTCGGTGAAAACTATCCCGAAGAAACTATCGAGAAGTGGAAACAAATAGAGAAATATTTGAGTAATTCTGTACAAATCCATTTGATTGGTCATTTGCAGAGTAGAAAAATTCCTTTGATAATAAACCGATTTGATGCATTTCAGGCTTTAGACAGCGTCAGGCTTGCAGAAAAAATAAATGCTCGAATTATTCATGAAGGTATAAAACCATTAAAAATATTTTTGCAGTTCAACGTTTCCGGAGAAAATGAAAAATATGGGTGGCTTGCTGATGATGAAGATAAATGGCCGAATTTAACCGCAGATTTTGAGCGAATAATTGTTTTGCAGGGATTACAATTGGAAGGTTTGATGACGATGCCGCCGTTTGTACATAATTCAGAAGAAAACAGAAAATATTTTGATCGATTACGCAGATTAAGAGAATTTTTTGTATTGAGGTATCCGGAAATACAACTGCCAGAATTGTCCATGGGTACAAGTCAGGATTATCAATCTGCAATAAAGGAAGGATCGACTTTCCTTCGTATTGGCACTTTAATTATGGGTAGCAGAATCAGTTTAGATAAAGGATAAAATTTATGGTGCTTTTTTTAATTCAGGTAATAAGAATTGCTGCAAGTGTGTTTTCATGGCTGGTCATTATTGGAATCGTACTAAGTTATTTTGTTTCTCCTTATAATACTATTCGAAGAACAATTGATAGTATTATTTCACCGTTATTAAACCCAATTAGAAAAGTTATACCTTCATTTGGTGGTTTTGATTTCAGTCCAATGGTGTTGATCATCATAATTCAAGTTGTTGAATCGCTTTTAATTGCACTTCTTAATTTATTAAGGTGATTTGATGAAAAAAAATCCAAAGGAATTCTTGGCAGCGGAATCAGGTACTGCTTTAACAGTTCGTGCAATACCTTCTAAGACCAGATTAGGAATAGGCAAGAAAAATAAAGGTGGTTACATCGATTTTTATGTTCCCTGGATTTCTTCAAAATCCGAGCGAGAAAATAGCATAATAAGCGAATTCAAAAACTTGACTGGTGTGAAAGATTCAAAAATTGAAATCATTTCCGGGAAAAATGATAGCTTTATCATTATGATAATCGGTTTAAATTCTGAGACTCTCAATCATTTAGTAGATCAGATTTAGACTTGTTCTGAATATGTTGATGGAAAATCGTTCCCCGCTTGGAATATTTTCCAAATAGACACAATTGCGTCATTTGAAAGTTGCTGGTTTTCTGAAAAGACCAAATTTAATAATATAGGGTAAATCGAGAAATCAAAAAAATCTGGAATAATTGCTAATGTTTTTCGTTTATCCGTTTCACTCCCGGATGTTAACAAATTGGTGAGAATTTGAGTTGGATTTGAATCAGGTGAAATGCCAATGTTCTTACTAGCTGCAAATTGGATGATCCAATTCAATTCGTGTAAATTGATTTTGATTTTCGGCGAGATAATTTTTGGTGTGTTTATATATTCAAAAGCTTGATTTGCCATGTCTCTGATAACCCATTGGCTATCTTCAACAGTTAATTTTTTAAGAATATCGTAAACCCAAATATCATCCAGATGAACCAGTCCATAAATTGCAGATCTTCTAACGAGGATGTCATCCATCGTAATTGCGTCTTTAAGTACATCCTTAGCTTGCTCATTCATATTTGCCAAACATTGTGATACTAATTTTCTGATATTTTCATCAGCAGACAATAATAATCGTGCCAACGAATCTAAATTTGTTTCATCACTATTTGTGGAAAGAACCAGAACCAGATATTTCATCAATTCATTACTGTAGCCAGATAATTCGCTAATTCCATCCTGGAGAAAAGGCTGACTGCTATTGAAAAACCCCATCGACATTAATGCCAATTTTTTCAAATTAATATCATTATTCGACAATAATTGTTTAAGAATAATCCCAATAGAAGGATCATTGGAAAACATAAATGCAGAAATGTAACGATATTTAATACATAGGGGAATATTC
The DNA here is from genome assembly GCA_964586385.1 of uncultured Anaerolineaceae bacterium. GTDB lineage: Bacteria > Chloroflexota > Anaerolineae > Anaerolineales > Anaerolineaceae > UBA6170. The sequence goes on along the minus strand of CAZPIM010000010.1, from coordinate 47,775 downwards.
GAAATAGTTAAATTTCGCATGATCATTTTAAATAATGTTATTCGCCAAACCGTTTTACTTGTTGTATGCCTTAGCCAAGGAATGATTAATAATAGATTGAAATTAATCGCAGTTTGGTCATCATTAACGACATCTTCAATCCAATCAAAACTATTTTCTTGAGAAGATAAGAAACTCGCATACGTGAAATCGACCGGATTACGAGATAGTTTAGTTATCGATTTATCTAAAGGCAATCGAATTGAGTATTGAGATGCTAAATATCCTAAAAGGTCCAAATGATTAAAGAAAATAGAGTCGTTATATTTTTGAATGATTCCCCAATCCAATAAATTATTGATCAGGTTAGAATCAAACCCTTTGGAATTAATAATTGATTTTTTTTCGTTTATGAACTTACACGCAATTTCCCCCAGGACTCCAGGTTGAAAATTATTTTGAAAAATTCGCAAAAAATGGCTTTGATAAATAGCATAGGTATTGTGTCCTTGTAAATCGCCCGATAATGCTCCCCAAATAAACAAAGTGCATTCTAACGGCGTGTAATTTGGTAAATCTAATTTTGTCCAGTTTACTAACAATTTTTCTTTAACAATTAATGGAAGGTTTTTATCATTCGTTAATATATTTTTATACCAATGACTAATCCATTTTGTGTTAAGTTCGTTTACATTTTTATTAGATAGTGGAGAAATCTCAACGGTAAGAAAATTCTCACGGTCAAGGTTCCCTATGAAATAGGGCGATGTCGTTATGACAAATTTTAATAATTGTCTGGTTTTGGTAGCCTTAAAAATAAATTCAAATACTTTATCTGCCTCATCCTTATAAAGCTCATCAATACCGTCAATAATGATAATTGCATTATTGGAATTTATCTCCACTTGAATAAATTTTGCAAGTTTGGGTAAATGAATATTTGGAACGTTTGGAGATAATGCTTTATAAATTGCTTCGTAAATTGTAATCCCGGGATTATTGAGGACATCGGTCTCATGGATGTGAAAATAAAAAGGTGTTTTTCCACATTGATTTCCACATAAACTACTATTTTCAGCTAATTTTGATGCCAGATATGCTAAACAAGTGGATTTTCCGGTACCAGGGAGACCACTGATATTAATTTTATTTTCGCCTTGAATGAGTTCTGTAACTCTTACCTTAGGCAAAATATAATTTCTATTGATTTGTGGAAGTTCTGGAACATTTGGAATTATTTCAGAAATGTCGATATCGAAAATACTCGAATCATGTAGAATTTGATGTGAATCAGAAAGAATTAATAAAGGTTCAATCACAATTTCATCTAATGAAAAGAGTTTGCTGCCGAGATGATTCGATTGAGCTCGTCTTATAACATCTTTTTTTATAGCAATAATCAAGCCAAAATTTTGGTTTTTATTAAACTTTGTTCGAAAATTTGAAATTGATGTTTTAATTTCAGGAAGCCATATTTTTGCTTTCGAGGCGATAAACCATAATAAAGTAGCAGCGAAAAAGCCCAATATAAAAGAAAATTTTTCAAGTTGGAAAACCCTGAGCCAATTAATCATATTTGTTAGCCATGATAAAGAATACGTTTACAAATCTGGCAATAGTATTCTTCATTCGCGGATTTGATTTTTTGAATTTCTGCAGGTGTAATCATATTTCCACATGCTGTGCAGGCATTATCTTTTACTGTTGCGACAGCTAATCTATTCTTTGTGGATCGTAGATGATTGTATTTTTGAACTAATTCCTCTTTTATTTGTTTTTCGATCGGAGATTTTTCAATTTTTAATTTTTCCAATGATTCGCTCAATGCTTGTTTTTCAATTAAGAGAGCGGTTTTTTCTTTTTCTTTCATTAAAAGTAAGTTGTTATGACGCTCAGTATCGATTTTCAGCGCTTGTTCATTTTCTTCATTTACCAGCATGAGCTCAAATAAACTTTCCTCATAAACCTGAATCCTTTTTTTGAGGGAGATGTTTTCTTCTTCTATGCTCTGCATTTCCTTTGGATTTTTTATTTTTCCAGCATATAGTGCGTCATTGTTTTGTTTAAGTTTTAGAACCAATTTATTTGATTGTGTTTCAATTTCGCTTATTTCACTTTTCTTTGTTTCAATTTTGGTTATGAATTCATCAAGGGTTTTCTTAGATTCAAGAATTTCTTGTTTCGAATTGATGATTTTATCAATTATGGAAATGCGGTCTGAAATCACATCCATTTGGTTATCAAATAATTGTAAATTGTAGAGAAAGGCTCGTTGACTCATAATAGAAATTATAGAATGGTATAGGAATCAAGACAAGTTATCCACAAGATTTGTTTTCAATTTAAAAATTGAGATTTTTATTCAGTTCATGTATACTGCATTTAAATGTCAAAAAAGAGAATATTGCTATTAATAATATGGCTTATTATTTTGAATTTGCCATATATCTTTGGTTATTTGAATCAACCGGATGATTTAGTATTCGGTGGTTTTTTATTAAATCCTATTGACGGGAATAGTTATTTGGCAAAAATCCAACAAGGATATAGTGGTAGTTGGTTTTTTCAATTGCCATATACATCGCAGGAAAATTCTGATGTCTTTCTATTTGTTCTTTATAATTTGATAGGTCATTTTTCTGGAGTATTTTCCCTTTCACCAATATTTACATTCCATTTATTTCGGATTCTATTTTCAATATTTCTCTTTTTTTCTATTGGCGAATTTCTTAACCTTTTTTATTTTCATAAACGATTAATTAAAGATTCAATATTTACCATTCTGATTTTTGGTAGTGGAATGGGATGGCTTTATCTTTTCTCAGGCGATTTACCAGCAGACTTTTGGGTATCGGAAGCTTATCCTTTCCTTTCTGCTTTTACGAACCCACATTTTCCGTTAGCAATCTCTTTAATGCTATGGACGATAATTTATTTGTTTAAACAAGTTTCTACAAAACAACAATTAATAATGTTGTTCCTTGTTGGTTTTATTCTCGCGAATATCTCTCCTTTTGCAGCGATTATTTCAGGTGCGATACTAATTGTTAATTTTCTTATCAATAAGGAAGAAAATCGAACAAAGTCATTTTTTAAGGTACTGTTTTTTGCTCTTGGAAGTGCACCTATCGCAATTTACCAATATATTGTTATAAAATCAGATCCTGTACTGGCTGGATGGAATGCCCAGAATGTTACACCTGCTCCGAATTTGATAAATTTCCTGTTTTCATTTTCGCCATTTATTATTGGATTATTACTTTTAATAATTCTAAATATATATCAAAAATTTATATCCTTTTCCAAGCAAGCGATCCTATTATTATGTTGGTTTGTGGTGGCGATTTTATTCGTTTATCTACCATTGGATCTTCAAAGGCGGTTCCTAATTGGATTCTATATTCCAGTCACCGTATTATTTGGATTATTCTTGGATCAATGGATTAAAAATCAAACAGAAATTTTTCCTAAAAATTTTAGAATTTACTTTCCAATTCTGTTTATTTTTTCGATTCTTTCGAACATGATTATCCTATCTGGCGCAATATTTTCAATAAAATCCAATTCAGATAAAATTTATATTCCTAATGAAATATTCATATCTGCTCAGTGGATCAAAGAGAATTGTTTTCCAGATTCTGTCATTTTATCTGGTCCAGAAACCGGCTTGCTATTACCTTCATACACTTTTTCACGAACTGCATATGGACACTTATTCGAAACCGTAAATTCTGTTGCAACAAGGGAACGATTATTGCAATTTTGGACTGCCAGTAATATAAGTGAAGAGGAAAATTTAATAAATGAATGGAAAATCGATTACATTTTTTATGGTAGTGAAGAAAAGGAATTGGGTAAGCCTAAAATATTGGATCATCTCAAAGTAATTTATGAAGATGCTTCAGTCCTCATTTATGAGGTAAAAATGGATGAATAAAAAAGTTTTCGCCCTTATTTTGTCATTATTTTTGTTAGTGAATTTAAATTTTATTTTTCACCTGGATGAATTTGTTTTTTTAAAAAATTCAGAATATTCGGATATTCCGATTTCGCATTTCCCGAATATTTACTTTATCCAACAAGAAATTCGTCTAAATCACGAAATCCCACTTTGGTCCAATTTGATAAATTCCGGATATCCCTTCGTTGAGAATCCGTTGTCCGGAATATGGTATCTTTGGGGTTGGATAGCCCTCCTTTTTCCACTGCCATTGGGAATAAATATCAATTTGTTATTGCATATGTTTTTAGGTGTTATCGGGTTGTTTTTGTTGTTAAGACTTGAAAACCGATCAATTTTTGCGTCAATTTTTGGGGCGTTTGCATTTGGATTCAGCACTAAATTGATATCTCATATCGGTGCTGGTCATTTATCGATGATTTATGCAGTGTGTTGGACTCCTTGGCTACTCTATCTTACAAAAAGAATCCAATTTTCCACAGCTCGAACTTTATATTTACTTCCGGGTGTAATATTCGGTTTTATTATTTCAGCAGATCCCAGGTGGGTAGTTCCTTCTGGCTTATTGTGGTTTTTTTATTCCTTGTTTTTTCAAATTGAAACAAAAAGAAAAATATATTTGTTTTTGTGTTCAGTTTTGACAGGATTACTCACTTCTATTGGAATGTGGTTTTCTTTACTCAAATTTCTTAATTTCACAACACGCGCTTATATGACCCTAGAAGACAGAAATGTTTATTCTTTACAATTTTCACATTTGTTGGGTTTCCTATTTCCTGACAATGGTACTTTTAGTGAATGGATTCTTTATCCATCGGCTATCGTTCTTCTTTTGGTTGTTCTTGGTTTATTTCTGTACAAAGAGAACAAACCGATTCGTTTTTGGTATATCGTGATTTTGGTGAGTTTATTGTTATCGTTTGGGAATTTTATCCCGGGACTTGGATTCGTCTATTCTTTGCCCGGTTTTTCTTTGTTGAGGGTACCTGCACGTTTCATTTGGATGGATTTTTTTGCTTTTTCTTTTGTTTCTTCATTCGTAATTGATTGTTTACTGGAATATAAAAAATCATATAAATTTGATCGTTTTTTCTTTTTAGTACCAATTACCGTTTTTCAAATTCTTTTGTTAATCGGTATTTTCTATTTTTCCGGTTTACTCAATTATTTATTTATATTTAGCACCGTTTTTTTTATTTTTGGAACAATATTCATTGGTTTGATTATTCATAAAGCATTTTCACCAGTTTTCAAGAAAGTAGTCTTCATTTCTCTTTTGCTAGTCGAATTATTTATTATCAATTTCAATTCAATTAAGTATAAACAATCCGATGTTCTTCTAAATTCCGACCCAGAATTGTTAGCTGAAATAAAATCTTTACCTGAATATGCCAGAATTTACACTCCCAGCTATAGCATTTCGCAGGAGGAAGCAGCTTTTTGGCGGATAAACCAAATTAATGGTGTGGATCCAATGCAGTTATCTGAATATATAAAGTATTTTGAGAAAGTTTCGGGAATCGAATATTCCGAATATTCGGTTACTTTGCCACCTTTTAGTACTGGAAATCCAGAATATGACAATCAGGCAGCATGTCCCGACAAAAGTGGGTTAATGAATTTGAATGTTGGCATGGTTATTTCAGATTTTGAATTTGAAAATTGTTCTGGGTTTTCCAATTATGAAGTAATAAGTGACAAATATGTTTATCAAATCAATACTGTTCAAAAACCTGCTTATTTCGAAAATAGTGATGAGGATATAGAACTAATAGATTATTCTCCGAACCGTATCCAGGTGAAGACAGAACATGGTGGAAGGCTTTATTTTAGAGAAATTTTTTATCCGGGATGGAATGCTATTGTTAATGGTTCTTTAACTGAAGTGGGAAAATCTGAAATTTTTCGCTTCATTGATTTACCTGAGGGAGAAAATCTTGTTGAATTAAGATTCATACCAGATTACTTAAAATCCATCACCACAATCCAGGTGTTGAGTCTCAGTCTCGTTTTAGTTTTATTATTTTTGGAGCAAATCAATGTCCGAAAAATTAAATGAAAAAAAATGGCTAATAATTTTTAGCATTTTTTTAATTTTAATCACATCCCTGCCATATTTTATCGGTTTTGAATTGGCAAAAACGAACGATTCACAATTCAGTGGTTTTATTTTTGGGGTTGAAGACGGAAATTCATATATTGCGAAAATGTTGCTTGGACAAAAAGGAGATTGGCTATTTCGCACTCCTTTTACAGCATATGAACAAAAAGGTTTTCTTGCATTTTTCCCATATATTATCCTGGGAAAACTTGCATCTTCTCCAGATAACCATGTTCAGTTAATTATTTTGTTTCACATGTTTCGGTGTCTCGGCATCTTTTTTTTAGTTTTTGAGATAAATTCTTTTATGAAATTATTTTTATCATCTCTTCCATTGCAAAGGACTGCAGTATTGATATCCTGCATCGGTGGTGGATTAGGTTGGATTTCTATCATTGCATTAAAAAATATTCCTTTAGAATTTTATTCCCCTGAATCTTTTGGTTTTTTATCACTTTTTGGTTTACCGCATCTATGTTTTTCCAGAGGTTTAATGTTACGTTCTTTCCGGATGATTATTTCACCTGGAAAAGATATTTTTAATTTTGATAGAAAAATTACTTCCGGTATTTATTTATTTTTGAGCGGATTATTTCAACCCTTAAATATTCCTTTAGGATGGATTTTGATTGGTACCTGGAAACTTTATAACTTAGTTTCAAACAAGGAATACAAGTTGAAAGATATTTTTATGGATTTGTTTTTCTATTTATTAATTCCACTACCTTTTTTTCTTTACAATGCATTTATGTTTTTGTTTGATCCTTTTCTGAGCTCCTGGGAATCTCAAAATATTATTAAATCTCCCCAACCTCTTGAATATTTTTTTGCATACGGATTTGGTTATTTTTGCTTGATCTATTCGACATTTATTCTCAAAAATAAGCCCAAATCTAAAACTTTCTTAATCATCTGGTCTGTGCTCCTTCCGGTTTTGGTTTATCTCCCGATCAATTTACAAAGACGATTAGCGGATGGATTTTGGATTGTCCTCAGTATTTTTATCACTTTGTTCATTTATTCTATTAATAAACCATTTTGGAGATGGGTTTTAATTGGTTTCAGTTGTTTATCAACAATATTTTTATTTATTGGATCAATAACTGCTGTTCAAAATCACGAAGCACCAATTTTTCAGTCGAACGATTTAATAAAAATTTTCAACAGAATAAATGAAGAAGGAAAGATCAATGATGTTGTTCTAGCTCCATATTCGATTAGTAATATCCTACCTGGATACATTCCAATGCGTGTAGTTACGGGACACGGTCCAGAAAGTAAAAATTTGAAAGAGATCGATTTATTTATTGATCGATTTTCTCAAGGGTCGGTGAGTGATGAACAAATGCAATTGTTTTTCCAACAATTTGATATAAGATTCGTTATTTTTGACGCGTCGTCTCCCGGAATTCACAACTTTGAGGATTATTTTCTTGAGGAGAAATTATTTGAAAATTCCCATTTTTCGTTGTATCAATTAAACATTGATGAGGATCTATGAGATCTTTTTATTCTCGATGGAAAATTCAAATTATCCTTAGTCTAAGCATATTAATAATTTTCCTTATTCCATTAATACAAGGAAAGGTTTTATATTGGGGTACTGTTTCTTTACAGTTCATACCATGGTCAAGTTTTGCAATTGATTCCCTGTTATCAGGTGATTTTCCTTTATGGAATTCTTTTAATGGAATGGGTGCTCCTTTGGTTGCAAACTACCAATCCGGGATTTTCTACCCGATTAATTGGCTCCTAATTCCATTTTATAAATTTTTGTATATACAGGGATTAGCTTTTGGTTTTAGTATTCTACTTATTTGCCATTTAATTATTGCAGCTATCGGTTTTTCTTGCATACTTAAATTCTTAAATAGGTCGGGTTTAGCGCAATTACTAGGCAGCTTTTGTTGGGTTTTTGGCGGATACATCATTGCACGCGTATCTTTTATAAGTATGGTTTGGTCATTTGCCTGGGTGTCCTGGATTCTATTTTTTGTTTTGAGACTCAAGAATTCACAAAAGGCTGAGGAGCCAAGAATTGCTTTTTGGTTGGCAATTTTGTTTTTAGTGCAACTTTTATGTGGTCATGCTCAAACTTTTGCATTTACGGTTGGATTATCGTTAGTGCTTTTGATCCTCCCCTATGATAGCGCTAAGAAAATTAAAGTTAAAAATTTCCTTTACTTTTCTTTATCATTGCTTATATCTCTTGGATTGGCATCAATTCAATTGGTTCCGACAATGGAGTATCTCTTTTTTTCGCAAAGAAGTAGTCAGGTAGGGTATGAATATGCTACGAATTTTTCGTTTTGGCCACTTAGAATTTTCAGTTTACTATTTCCTAATTTTTGGGGCAATCCTGGGATGGATCGATTTTTTGGTGGCGGAACTTTTTGGGAAGATCAAATTTACCATGGAGTTTTCGGATTTATTTTTGTTCTGTTATCTATATTATTCGTAGTTCAAGCAAATAAAAGAAAAACATTTTCAGAAAAAAAATTCGTCCTATCATTGTTACTGTTGATAATAATTGTGTTTTTTATTGCTTTAGGAAAAAACTTTTATTTTTACCCATTGCTTTATAAATATATTCCCGGAATCAGTCTTTTCCAGGGTCCGAGTCGATTTCTGATTCTTTTTTCTTTCGCGTTTTGCATTCTCATTTCGTATGGTTTTGATTATTGGAATGGAAAAAACTTTAATGTTCGAAAAATTGGATTGTTGACTGTTGCTTCGCTAGCAATATTATGCGCAAGCTTCGCTGTATTTTCAATTATGAAATCAATACCGAAAAACATTTTTACATCCATTTGGTATACCAGTTCCTTGTTATTCGGTTTTAGTGTTTTATCAATCAAAAAAAGTAAATACCCTAACCGGTTTTTCAAAATCATTCCAACTTTAGTAGTAATTATTTTCATGATAGATCTTGCGATTGTTAACTATCCATATGGTCATTATATTTCGAAAGATTATTTTTTAAAAAATAAAACTACGTTTGTAAATGATTCAGAAAGTTCTATTTACTTAGAAGAAAATACAGAAACTTTTTTAAAATTTAACAAATATTTTCGTTTCGATCGATTTCAACTACTTGGAGAAACTCTCGAGCAATTTTCTGAATTCATTCCAAATACAAATTTAGTTTCTCCCCGATATCAAATGGTCAATAATTTTGATCCATTTGTGCCAAATCGATTTGCTCAATTTGTGAGTTGGTTACAAAAATTATCTGTTGAAAATCAGCAAAAGATCTTAGGTTATTTTGGTGTAAATGAATTTATTTCTTTGGATATTAATTCAGAAAGTGGCATCAAAAGAAAAACAATAGATGCAGAACCTAAAGTTGTTTGGACTAGTTGTGCTATTCAATCCAAACCAGCAAATATCCTAAATCAAATTTTTGATAGTATAGAACAGTCCATAAATGATCAATGTGTATTTTTAGAAGAGGATTTGAATTCGGAAAGACTGGATACAAAGACAATAGAAAACACCGGGAATTTGGATTATATTAGTTTCACGAATGGGAAAATTGAGATTAAATATAAATCAAATAATCCGGGATGGATAGTTATTCGGCAAGTATGGTATCCGGGTTGGAAAGCTAAAATCGATGAAACTATTGCTTTGAAAATCCATCAGGTGGATTATTTGTTTCAAGGAGTATATGTTCCGGAAGGAAATCACAGCATCTTGATAACTTATAAACCTGATTCCTTTTTGTATGGTTGTTTGATATCATCAATTTCATTGGTAATTCTATTGATATTTATTTTTAGAAATTCAAATAAAGTAAAAAAATAAATTGTTTGTATCGGAGAAAAGAATGGATCTATCAATTAATGAAGTCAAATCATTCGCGGATAATTTATCTTCTAACCTTGAAAAAGTAATTGTTGGGAAACATGCCGTTATTGAAAATGTCATAATTACTTTGTTAGGCCAGGGGCATCTATTAATTGATGACGTTCCAGGAGTTGGAAAAACAATGATAGCAAAAAGTCTGGCAAAATCGCTTGGTTGCAGTTTTAACAGGATTCAATTTACGCCAGATATGCTACCTAGTGATGTTACCGGTGTTTCGATTTTTAATCAAAATACCCGTGAGTTTGAATTTCGTCCTGGTCCAATATTGTCTCAAATTGTTTTAGCAGATGAAATCAATCGCGCGACTCCAAAAACACAATCTGCTTTATTAGAAGCAATGGAGGAACGGCAAGTTACCGTAGATGGAAAAACATTTATCATTCCTAAACCATTCATCGTGTTAGCAACACAAAATCCGATCGAATATGAAGGAACTTTTCCATTACCCGAGGCTCAATTAGATCGTTTCATGATGAAAATTAAAATTGGGTATCCTGGATTGACAGAAGAGATTCAGATCCTTGAGTTGCAAAAAATTCAACACCCTATTGAAACACTATCGGTGATTGCAACTGAGTCAGAAATTATTAATGTCCAGGATTTGATCAAAACAGTCTATGTTTCAAATCCGGTGAAAAAGTATATTGTAGAATTGACCAGAGCTACACGAGAGCACGCAGATGTATATCTTGGTGTAAGCCCAAGAGGGAGTTTAAATCTTTATCGTGCCGGGCAAGCTAAAGCTGCAATTCAAGGGAGAGATTTTGTTTTACCTGACGATATCAAAATTTTAGCCAAATTTGTGATGGGACATCGCATGGTTGTCCAGCCAGCTGCAAGATTAAGAAATCTTTCATCAGATCAAATTATTTCTGAAGTTTTAAATTCTGTACCAGTTCCCGGAGGAGATTTCCGTGGAAATTGATTCTTATGCGAATTCGTAAGTCTTTTTGGATTTTTGCAATCATCATTGTAATAACTAATTTACTTGCAATTTATGCAGGTCGATACTCTTTATTTCCTTCATCACGAATAGTGTTTTATCGAATAGCTATATTGAGTGGGTTGCTCATCTTTGTTAATGCGATTTGGACGGTACTTGCAACCCGGAAAATGAAACTTGTTCGCATTCAAAGGGTTCTAAAGCTTCCAGTCGGTAGTGTCTTTGAAGAGCGTTTTGAAGTAAAAAATGTTTCAAAACTTTGGCGGTTGTGGCTAGAGATTGAAGATAAAAGCGATTTACCAGGAAATTCCGGCTCAAAAGTCTTGTCGCAGATAAATCCACGCCAGGAACGTTTTTACATTTCCAGATCAATTCTTATTAAACGCGGTGCATACTTATTAGGACCGACAGTTTTGAAATCCGGTGATCCATTTGGCATGTTCCAATCGGAAAAAATATTTCCAGGTGAAAATAAACTGATCGTAGTCCCATATATTGAAACACTAGAAGGTATAAGACAACGACCTGGTTTTTATTTAGGCGGACAAGCTGTCAGACAAAAAAGTTTAGAAGCAACATCTCATGCAGCGGGTGTTCGGGACTATATGCCGGGAGATGCTCTAAATCGCATTCATTGGAAAAGTAGTGCAAAAAAAGATCGGTTTATGGTTAAAGAATTCGACCAGGACCCACAAGGCGATGTCTGGCTCATTCTAGATGCATATACAAAATCACATTATGAAGCCAAAGAAAAAGATATGAATTATTTACCTGATTCATTTTGGGCATGGAAAAATCAGGAGAAGTTTAAATTACCACCCAGTACCTTTGAATACGCAGTCAGTATAACTGCATCATTAGCAAATTATTTTATTAAAGAAGATAAATCAGTAGGCATGGCTTGCGCGGATAGTCAAATGATCGTTTTGCCACCGGAGAGAGGTGTTCGCCAAATTGGAAAGGTTATGGATACGCTTGCCTTTCTTGAAGGGCAAGGAAGTTTGTCGATCGACGGACTTATTGAATCTATTTCACACCAAATTCCTCGTGGAAGTTCTGTTTATTTAATTACGACCGGAAATAATAATTTTACACAACTAGGTCTTGAAATCTTAATTAGAAAACGACTAAACCCTTTTTTAATCATTGTCGACAAAGAATCATTTATGAATGCCAATCAGGTTAATCAGGAAATATCCGAATATTCCAGTGGTGCTATTCCACAAGTGACAATACAATTTAATGAGGTAATAAGAGAAAAATTGAGAAAATTTATTACCCTATAAATTATTAGTGGTTTTTTTCAGAATTAGGGTCATCATTAATTAAAGCAATTGCATGGGGAATGATATTTAAAATAAATTCAATACTTTCACATGCAGCTTTTGGACTGCCAGGAAGATTTATTATAAGCGTTTTATTTGATATGCCACTTACGCCTCGGGAAAGAATTGCGTGTGGAGTTTTTTCAATGCTTTTATTACGTATGTATTCTGAAATCCCTGGCGTTTCTTTTTCTATAATTTTTTTAGTAGCTTCAGGAGTATTATCTCTGGGAGCAAAACCTGTGCCTCCAGTAGTGAATATCAGCATAGACTTCTCTTGATCTATCCATTCTGATAATTTATTCGCAATCATTGAGATTTCATCCGGAACAATTCCGTAATTCACAATCTCGAAATTATTTCCGGTTAACAGTTCGATGATTTTTGGACCGGATAAGTCCTGGCGGATACCATTATAGGACCGGTCAGATATCGTTAATACAGAAGCAGATATTTTCATTATGAATCCTCATTATCGCCCGTGATGAGTTTCCATTGTCCATGTATTCCTATAGACGTTACACCAAAAAAATATCGCAAACCTTTTTCATCTTTGCTGACCAAATCAAATACATCATAATTTTGAATTTTATATTTTCTTAATAAACCATAATTTCCTGACCAAATAATCCTGGGCTTTTTTTGTATGATCAGTTCGTTGTATCTTTTGATCGCATATTGCCATAATCTTCTGGCAGAGGTTTGGGTAACATTTTTTACGGTGTTTCCATTACGCAAATCTCGAACCGTAAAGTATTTGATACCATTTCTTTCATCAGCCAGGAGTAATTCAATACCTGTTTTAGGCTCTATTAGTTCATCGGCCGTATCTTCCGATCTAACAACAGTTTCAGCAGGTTTATTTATGGTTTGTTCAAGATTTTCAGGGGTAACAGATTGTTTGTGAAAATCTTTTCCACGAATCACTAGGTTTACGATTTCGTCACGGACTGCAAGATTTGTTTCTGTTTCTTCACGAATGTATATCTTATAGTCATCTAACGCATACGGTGGATCATCTCCACGAGGAACTAAAATTCTTAAGATTTTTTTACCATGCAAGTCATGTGAGTCAATTTTGCAATTTATAGGCGGACTAATTCTATCGGAAATTGATTTTTCTAATAATGCAATATTTTTCTCAACATCCAGAATACCAATTGGTTCTTTTTGGGAATCAGTGCTAATACCGATAAATAATGTACCCCCATTTGTGTTAGAAAAGGAACAAATATCTGCCAGAATTGCGTATAGCTTTCCGCCGCGGACTGTCATGAGTTCATGAAAGTCCTGAATGATATTCGAACCTTCGTTTTGGGCGGATAAGAGAAAGTTGTATGATGGTTCGGAGGTTAAACGGTGAGGTTTGGTCTTCGAAAAGTCATTGCCGTTAAAAACATCCAACAGTGAAGAAAACTCTTTTTCTTTTAAGAATATATCAGTAGTCCGATCACCAACGCCTAACACTTTTCTCCGGTTTTGGTCAGATGCAAGTCGATGAGAATCAGACCCCTGAATGCAATGCATTTTCCTCGGATACTCAGGTTTGGTGCCATTAAAAAATGAAGCAGTTGTTCGATTACCCGGAAGTTCCAAATCTGTAACTTCAAGTGCATGTAAATTACTATCTTGCGTGTATGCAATTTTTGTTTGTCCACCAAAATTAAATCCGCGCATTGCCACGCCATTAGAGGAGTTTGCATGTGCAGCAATTACAATACCGCCTGCTTCGTTAATTAATTTGTAGGCAGCCAATACATCACAAGTAGCGCCTACCGTTTGTGATCCTTCATCAATTAATTCTGGCGTAATCTTTAATGATAATAAAAGATGTTCTAATTCTCTTACCGACTTATTCGGTGGAAAAATAGCTAAAATATGGAATCCGAAAGTAGCAGTAAACTCAAATCCAGGCAAAACGAGAATTTTCTTAAATAATCTTTCATACTCTTCCAGTGTTGATTTTTCTTCGGGCAGTAACCGATTTAATTCTTTCAATAATTTAAGTTGATTGATTTGATCATTCATTTTCCGATAACCAGCCACAGTGTTGTGATCGGTTATTGCAATGATATCAAGTCCTCTGGTTTCGGCTCGTTGTAAAATTTCCAACATTGTCACATTCGGTTGTTGAAAATCAGTGGACGCAGGTGTATGAATGTGTAAATCAACACAATACCAAGATGGTCCATGCAGCGTATTATTAATTGTCACACCCCCTCCTTTTCGTTTGTTAGTTTGGCTAATATGTTAAGTAACTTATTGGGCATATATGGTTTTAAAAGGAAAAAGTCTGCCTCAGCAGCCATTGCTTCTCTTTCGAGATTTTCTCCGGATGTCAAAATAACTTTGATTTCTTTCAAATTTGGGTCTTTTTTGATATTTCTTAATATCTCTAATCCGTTTGAGTCGCTTAAATGTATATCCATTACGATTACATCGGGTTTATGATTCTGAATTGAAGTCGTTATATTTGTTTTAGTAGTGATGATTAGTGGAATGACTTTGAATTTCTCCATTTCTAATAAAGTCGTTAGAAGTTTAGTCATGTCTGGATTATCATCGATTACAGTTATAATTTTTTGGTCATCTTTCATGTAAATTCCAATATTCTTATGGCTCTAATGCTAAATTGAATACTTCTTCAATATTTTGTATGAAGTGAATTGTCAGATCTTGTTTTACTTCTTCTGGAAGTTCTTCTAAGTCTACTTCATTTTGCTTTGGAATAAGGACAGTTTTTAGTTTCGCGCGATGAGCAGCTAATAATTTTTCTTTTATTCCCCCGACGGGAAGAATTAATCCTTTTAAGGTAATTTCTCCTGTCATCGCCAAATCAGATCTTACATTTCTATTGGTTAATAATGAGGCAATCGTAGTTGCAATTGTCACACCTGCTGAAGGACCGTCTTTAGGTTGAGCTCCTGCAGGCACATGAAGATGAATTTCAAGGTCATTAAATATTTCAGGGTTAATGTTCAAGAGAGCTGATTTACTTTTTATTAATGAAAAGGCTGTTTGCGCAGATTCTTGCATGACCTTTCCAATTGAACCGGTTATTGTGAAAGTTTTTCCTCCGGGCATACTTGCTGCCTCAATAAAAAGTATATCTCCACCTACTGGAGTCCATGCAAGACCGGTCGCGACTCCTGGTTGAGAAGTTCTTCTCAATATTTCATCAGTATCATGGTATTTTGGTTTACCAAGTAATTTTATAACAGTCTCTGTCGTTATTAAACTGTCAACAATTATTCCTTCAGAAATGGATGTGGCAATTTTCCTACAGATTGTTCCAATTTCACGTTCAAGATTTCTAACACCAGATTCTCTTGTGTACATCCGGATGATTGTTAATAATGCATCTTTATCAAAAGCTACCTCGTCTTTTTTTAGACTGTTTTCATTGATTTGCCTTTTTACTAGATATTTTTCTGCAATATTTAGTTTCTCATTATCCGTATATCCAGAGAGATTAATAATTTCCATTCTGTCTAATAATGGTAAGGGTATTGTCTCTATTTGATTAGCTGTGGTGATGAAAAAAACTTTTGAAAGATCAAATGGCGCTTCCAGATAGTTATCTCTAAATTCAAAGTTTTGTTCAGGATCTAATACTTCAAGCAATGCAGAAGATGGATCACCGTGGAAATCAGAACTCAACTTATCGATCTCATCTAACATAAAGACCGGATTTTTTGATTCGATTCTTCTTAATGACTGAATAATTCTTCCAGGCATTGCCCCAATATACGTTCGTCTGTGACCACGAATTTCTGCTTCGTCTCTCAACCCACCCAGGGAAAGCCTTATAAATTTTCTTCCAAGTGCAATCGCAATTGATCTACCTAAAGATGTTTTTCCAACACCAGGTGGTCCGATGAAACACAAAATTACTCCCTCTCTTTTCTTGTGAATTTCATCTATTTCTTCTATAACCTCTTCCTGTAATAATTCAAATCTATCTTCTCTAAGTTTACGAATTGCCAGAAATTCCAAAATTCTTTCTTTAACATCCTCCAGCCCGTAATGGTCTCTTTCCAAAATTGTTCGGGCATGAGGAATATCTAGATTATCCACAGTTGTTACATCCCAGGGTAATGCAATCAACCATTCTATGAATGTACGTATGACTCCATATTCTGCCGCTGCAGATGGCAAATGTGATAAACGATCTATTTCCCGACGTGCTAATTTTTCAGCTTCATCAGACATTTTTACTGAATCAATTTTTTTTCTAAACTCTTCTACCTCCAGCGATTGTTCATCACTTTCACCTAATTCTTTTTGGATCGCTTTTAATTGTTCCCTTAAGAAATATTCCCTTTGAACTTTATCTATTTCTCCCCGGGCTTCATTTTGAATTTTTTGTCCGATTTCTAGAACTTCGCTTTCCCTTGTTAATATTGAAACTAATTTTTTTAACTTTTCTTCAGCTGTGTCTAGCTCAAGTAAGCTTTGACCATCCAGAAATTCCATTCGTTGAAAATTGGCAATTGTATAAACTGTTTGTAAAGGATCTATTAATGACGTAACCGTAGCTACCAGCTCACTTGGTATTGATGGAACCATCTCAGCAATGTGACGAAATTGTTCCTGAACATTTCTGGTCAACGCTTCTATTTCCAAGCTCTCATTAATTGTTTCCGGATACGGTTCAATATTTGCCATTAAGAATGGTTCTTCTTGCTGGAACCCTACAATTTTGAACCGGGTTAATCCTTGAATCACAAGTCGAATTGTGCCATCAGGAGCACGAAACATGCGATGTATTGTTGCAGATGTACCAATTTGATGGAGGTCATCTGGTCCAGGATTTTCTATATCCATACTTTTCGATGTCACCATACCAATCAATCTATCAGAAGACATCACATGGTCAATTAAACGAATTGATCTTGGCTGACCAACTGTCAATGGAATGACTGTTCTGGGAAAAATAACTAATCCTCTTAATGGCAATATGGGTATACTTTTTGGTAATTCAACAAAATCCTGATAACTATTTTCTGAATTAATTGATGAAGATAATTCATTATCAATTTCTTCATCGATTTTGTTTATTTCGTTTTCGATGTTATATTCCTCGTCCATAATTGTGTAATTATTTTCCTATTTTTATTGTTTTGGGTGTCGCCTTATCGATGGAGATTATTAAATATCCATTCTCGTATCTTGCATATGAATTGTCCAGGTATAGAGGAATATTGATTTCAATTCCGGTAAAAAAGTCACCGTATATTACTTCCATTTGATGAAATATTTTTGGAGTTTGAATGTTATCAATTCTAGTTCCTGAAACCGACAATATATTTTTGTCGAAAATGATTTCAAAATCATCTTCAGCCATTCCTGCAATTTCAATTCTGATAATTACTTTGTCATCTGTTTCAAAAACATCAGTAGGTGGATTCCATCTGCGGTTTTGAGACATTAATTTCCAATTTTCGTTTGATAATATTACATTATGTGCATTAATTTCTTGTTTTATATCTGAGCCAATTTTTGATTTATTCTCAAGGCGTATTTGCATTGATTGCCTTTCTACAAATTTGTTTTAACTATGGATTAACTTTAGCATATTTAGACTCCGTTGACAAAATAAAATGATAGAAAAAGGTAGCGAAGAATAATAGTGCTTTTATCCTCTATTAAAAAATTGGAATTTAAAATTTTTATTTAACCTGTTTAAATAAATAGCGCCCCTGGGGGGACTCGAACCCTCAACCAACAGCTTAGAAGGCTGGTGCTCTGTCCATTGAGCTACAGGGGCAATTTCACTTATTTTACCTGCAACGGTCTAATTCCTTTATAAACCTCTACTCCAGTTAATGTTTTGAGAATTGTCTCAGCAGGTTTTCCAGTTATACTACTTAATTCTCTTGGTGATAAGGGTAAATTTCCGTTTGACAAGAAAATTCGAAAGACAGAATTCACCATCGTTGTATGATCAGTTAAGAAATCATCCTGTTTCACGCAGTGATTTAATAATAAATATTCCAAACCGTCCACAACACTAATTTCACCTGTTTCAGGGTCGATATTGTCATACATTGGTACATTCTGAAATTCCGCATATTTTTTTTGATGGCTTAAACATAGACAGCTGAATAAGTAAACATGCCAATTTTGGTCGTGAGATTTCCACCAATCAAAGTCAATATGGAATGGAGTATCTAATGTTGGTTTTACGAAACTAAAGCGCTTACTTTCGGTCATCATGGAATCCTAAACTCATTATAATTTTAATTTATAGTACAAATCTCCAAGGTGTTCAATCTCTTCATTTACGCTAAGCAGATTGAGTACCTGGCTTGGAGAAATCCTCCTGACGCAATTGAATGCTGAGTATAATTCTTGGGCGTGCACATGACCTTGGGGATTTAATTTTATTAATTCGCGAAAAACAATTGGCAATAGTTTTTCAGTAGGGTGGTTTGCATATTTAGACCATAATTGATCGAATTCTTCCGGATCAGATATTACGACTATCATTCTTTCATTGAATTCAGTACTAATTTGTTGTTTGAGCATTTTAAACGCGATTCGAGAATCAGGAGTAACACTTCCAGTCCGAACCCATTCTCTGGTAGGACGTTTCTTCCCTATAGAAACAACGACTTCCCCGGGTTTCTTCCCTTGCTTGATATGAATCAGACTACCAGGAACTACATCATTTTTCTTATACCAATCCTGTAATCCATACACATACCTGTTCTCACGGATTACCCACCCAGCAAATTTTTCTTGTGTGTCTCCATCAACGAATGTAAATCTTATTCGTGGAGCTTCATAAGCGGTTGGAAATAGACTTTCGAGACAATTGGAGAGAGGTAATGTTCCTGATCGCCAATGAGGATAAATGATGCTTATCGAAACATCACTTGTACACTCATCATAATTTTCCTCTATTTCTAAATTATCATAAACTTCGTCATTTAATTGGAGGACATTTTTTCGAAAAATATCATTGTTTGTGTTCGATTGTGGTTCTGAAATTAAATATTTAGGTATATTTCGTACAAAGTCTGGTTCAAGCCGATGCAAAAACCATAAAGTTTCTCCAGAAGGTCCGACCTCATCAAATCTCTCGTCTTCTTGTAAGGCTAAATTAAGAGAAAACTCAGTAAGGATGGGATTTGCATCTGTGGGCAAATCGATTTGTTCGAGAATAGATAATGTGGATAACGGTCCTCCATCTGACACTTCTAAAACTGCTTCCGCAAGATTCAGATAACCAATATTAATGTCAACTAGTAATGATCTGGGAAACCAATACCCTGCGATCTGTACTAGATCTTCGCTTTTTTCCAACTGTTCAAGTAATAAATTTGAAATCGATTTTTTATGACGGGAAAAAACTTTTTCAAAATCCAACAAATCGTCTTCAACGATTTTGGGTTTGGGTTGGTTAAGTACATGATCTTCAAGTTTGCTTGCAAAAAGCTTCATATCTCCGGAAGGAAACTTAACTTCAATGACAGAAAAATCCCCAAATTCAGGGTTATTTCCAACACGTTTTGAGGTCACAATCCCTTCGTGCATTGCAAACGCTGGAAATGACAATTTTTGCCCTATTTGATAATCATCTTTTGGAAGATAGATATCCCCTTTAATGTCCTCCAAACTTTTTTGATTTGCTTTTTCTCTTTCAATCAATTCGTTTATTAATATTCTTACTAAGTCATTTGTTTTTAAAGGAGTTTCAATATCAAATAATTTGTTATAAATGAAATCCATTTCTTTTTGTGTAATTTTAATATTGCTCCAAAAATCTACTTTTTCTTTACTGAGTATTACCATGCTTTTCTTTCTTTCTGCTTAATTTTTTCGTAATTCGAATTATACCTTAGGTTCATTTTATTGATAAATTAAGGAAATTCTGTATCTAACCAATCCAATGGATCAACTTGAATACCATTCGCAAAAACTTCCCAGTGTAAATGTGGCCCAGTGGATCTTCCCGTAGAACCAATTTCACCAATTAGATCCCGGGTTGATATTTTTTGGCCAACCTCAACAAAGATATTTGATTGATGCCAAAACCCTGAAAATACGCCATTGCCATGGTCGATAATGGTTGCATTACCTCGAACAGATAATGGTCCTGCGAAAATAACAGTTCCATTCGCTGGGGCGTAGACATTAAGATTTGCACAAACTCCGTAATCTACGCCAGCATGGAAACTATTATATGGTTGATCATTATATGCGCGTCGGTTGCCAAACCAGGATTTAATACACCAGGGTTCATCAACAGGTAACTGAAATATTGAATCCCAAAATTTGTCATTTGTTCTCAAGGACACGAGATCTTTAATTAAATCCTCTTCCGGTTGGGTAACTGATTTGTCGAGTGTTGTTGGGTCGACGGATAGGACAGGGTCGTTAGGATAAAAACCAGATTGTAATAATATCAATTGATCTATATTTATTGTTTTTCCTGGCTCCGATTCATAGGCAAGATGAAATGGATAAAGCCCGGGTTCTTTCATCGCGTAAATACCAAAAATTGCGGATGAAAATTCACCCTGATCAAAAAAATCAATTTTCATTCCATCTAAAGATCCGGTTGCATTAGCTTCAGGTTTATTGATAAGGATACTTGTTGTTTTTCCTTGAACAAGTGGCAAATTTTTAAATTCAACCAATTGAAAATCTAGGGATTGGCCATTTGAGTGAATAATAAATTGTTCATTGGGAATTATCTCCCAAATGTATCGAATTTGATTGCGTTCAGTAATTTCCCATGGATTGTAATTATTTATTATTGCAGATTCAAGAATTGATTCTGAAGGTGCGATTTTCAATTCCAAAGCATCAGCATTTTTCACTTCGTCGTAAACAAGGATGACATTTGCTCCGAGAAAAAATTCAGAAGGTGATGTAATTCTGTTTAATTTAATTAAGGAAGACAAATTCAAATCATAGAACCTCGCAATTTGAAGGGGAGTCTCACCTAATTTCACTGGTTCGAATTTTAAAAATCCTTTTGCTCCTTCGATACCTGGAATAACTAATTGGGAGTTCATTTGAAGAATGTTTGGATCAGAAATATTGTTTACGGCAATGATATCTTCAGCGCTGACATTAAACTTGAGTGCAATAAGGTTTAGTGTGTCGCCACTTTGGACGATATATACGGGAAGCTCAGGAATTTCAGATTGAGCTAAAACTGGATTGGAAAATGATAAAAAGAGTGAAATTACTAGGAGAAAATGGAATAGCTTAAGATATTTCAATTTGCAAAAGATCTCCAATATGGAATTTTTCGAAGTTATTATAATGTGTTTCTATTATTGTTTTAGCAGGATGTTTTGGAGCATAAAAAGGATGCCATTTTTTTGCCAGAACCTTATCTACAACATAATTATCTTTGTCCAACCAAAAAACTGCAATATCAAAATTCATAAAAAGCATATGAATGCTCGAATCAACTAAACTTTCAGTTTTGTTTATGAAAAAGGCTCCTCCGTTTTGTGAAATCAAATTCATGAACATAAGACCCTTTAATCTTTTTAAAAATGTATCGTATATTTCCAAAAAAAGGACTTCATGATTTTGACCCCCGGATTCATTTTTGATAAAAACTTTTGCTATTGGCATAATCTGTAAAAATCAATCATTTCTAATTCAACAATTTTTCTATTGTATCAAGTAAATCCTGTGGTTTAAATGGTTTTGTCAAATAATCATTCACTTTTGCTACTTGAATTCCAAGAATTCTATCTATTGGTTGTGCTTTAGCCGTGATGATTACGACTGGTACATCTTTTAATATGTCAATTGATTTAATCTGCTGATAAAGATCCCATCCATCGACATCAGGCATCATTAAATCTAAGAGAATTAGATCCGGTTGCGTTTCCAGTATCAACTGCAATCCAGCCTGCCCACCTACTGCGCTAAAAAATGAATAGTCTTTTCTATCCAGAATCAACTTTATCAGGTTAATCATTTCAATATCGTCATCGATATAGACAATTTTCTTGTGCATTCCATACTCCAATTGATACAATACTAGAAATGGATTAATATAGTTTACCACAGCAGAGAAAAGAGATATTTATGAAAATAACTACATGGAATGTTAATGGATTAAGATCTGCAATTAATAAAGATTTTTATAATTCGGTCTTAAAATTAAATTCGGATGTTTTGTGTCTCCAGGAAATCAAAGCTTTCCCTGAACAAATTCCTACAGAATTTCATGTTATCAATGAATCAATTGTGACTTGGAATAGCGCGAAACGGCCTGGATATAGTGGAGTTGCAACTTATTCAAAGCAACAACCTTTGGAAATTCGTTTGGGACTAGGAGTAGAAGAATTTGATGAAGAGGGGCGGGTCATACGATACAAATTTGAGGATTTTTATTTATATAACATCTATTTCCCGAATGGTCAACGCGGTCAGGATCGAGTAGATTTTAAATTAGCATTTTATGAAACTTTGTTAAACGAATGTAATCTGCTTCATCAATCTGGTGAAAAAATTATTATTACTGGTGATTTTAATACAGCACATAACGAAATTGACCTGGCTAACCCAAAAGAAAATATGAAAACCAGCGGCTTTTTACCTGAAGAGCGCGCATGGGTGTCTAAGTACTTGGCAAATGGCTTTAAGGATGCTTATCGTGAGTTATATCCTGAAAAAATTGAATATACATGGTGGACTTATCGATTCAAAGCACGTGAAAGAAACATTGGTTGGCGGTTGGATTATTATCTGGTTAGTGATTCGCTTTTATCCCGCGTCGAAAGTGTTATCATTCATAATGATGTCACAGGTTCAGACCATTGTCCGGTTTCGATAACAGTAAATTAGGAGAAAAATTCAATGTCAAAACAACGGATACTATTAGTAGATGATCATGAAGTTGTTCGTCTCGGATTAAAGTCCCTCTTAGATCGACACCCGCAATTTGAAGTTGTTGGTGAAGCAGGGACATCGAAGGAAGCATTAGAAAAAGTCTCCAGATTATTACCGGATGTTGTTCTCATGGATATTCGATTACCTGGCGCATCCGGAATTGAAGCCTGTGAAGAAATTACACGAATTTATCCGGATATAAAAGTTGTTATGCTTACATCCTATGCAGAAGACGAAATGTTGTTTTCTGCAATACGCGCTGGCGCTTCCGGATATGTGTTAAAACAAATTGGTGGAGAAGATTTAGTCAGGGCGATCGAACAAGTGGGAAGGGGAGAGGCAGCCCTTGACCCGGCTGTTACACAACGCGTTTTTCAAGAAGTTCGTAGAGCTGTTAAAGAAGAAGAAGCCTCTGCTTTTGTGAATTTGAGTCAACAGGAAAAACACGTTTTGATTCTCGTTTCCGAAGGAAAAACAAATCGCGAAATTGCAAAATCCTTGTTTTTAGGTGAAGGCACAGTTCGAAATTATGTAAGCAGCATTCTATCAAAATTAGGCGTTTCGAATCGTGCTGAGGCAGCAGCTTATGCAGTCGAACATAATTTACGGGAATACCTGTAAATTATGTTCTTAAAATAATCTAGGTAACAAAATAAAACAGGCAACAATAATTGAAAATATTGCCGCAAGTAAAACTGCACCGGCAGAAAAATCTTTGATAATCTTAGCTTGTGGATGAACTTCTGGGTAGGTCTTGTCAGTTATTTTTTCAATGGATGTATTGATTAATTCCGTAATCCAAACAAGAATTATTGCCAGGAAAATAAACAGCCACTCAGTTGAGTTGACTTTTAGTAACCAGCTAATAATAATTACAAAAATCGTAGCAATGAGATGAAGCGTTGCGTTCTTTTCATATCGAATAAGTTGACCAATTCCCTGAAAAGCAGGAATAAAGGATTTAAGGCGCCCAACAATATATTTTTTCATTTTATTCCGGAATGCTATTGATTGTTATTTTTAGCCTAGCAAGAATTTCAGCTTGAAGTGTCCACATTTCATTTTTCATAGAATCTTCAATATGATCATATCCCAACAAATGCAAAATTCCGTGAATAATCAATAAAGAAATCTCTGCATCAATGGAATTATTTAGACTTATTGCCTGTTTTTCGACAAATGGAAAACAAATTAAAATATCGCCCAGGATCAAGAAACCAGTCTCAGGATCAACTGTATTTGAATTGAACGATAAAACATCGGTAGATTGCGCATAGCCATAATACTCATTGTATAATCTAGAAATTTCATCTTCGTCTAGAAAAGCCAATGAAATAATTGTATTTCTTTGAATGGATAAAAATTCGAGGGTTTCTTCAACAATTTTTATCAGATTGCCTGGAATGACGTAATCATGTTCATTTGCAATTTCTAGTTTAATTTCCACAGAATAATCCCGTTATTTCTTTATCTCTGGATATTTGATACGAGGGTGATAGGTGTTCAAAAGCGTATTTGTGAATGATTCCTGAATGATGTTTAAATCTCTCATTGTCAAATCAGTATCTTCCAATTGTCCTTCTTTTAGGCAAAAATCAATTACTTTGAGAACAATTGACCTTAATTCTTCCTTGCTTTGTGGTTTTTCTGCTCTGGCTCTAGCTTCACAACCATCTGCAAGCATTAACAATGCTGTCTCTTTCGATTGTGGAATTGGGCCAGGGTAGCGAAAGCCTGCTTCATTTATATTTTCGACTTGATTATCATTTAATTCCACTGCCTTAACATAGAAGTATCTGGTCATTAAGGTACCATGGTGTTCCAGCATGAAATCAATTATTCGTTGGGGAATTCTGTGTTTTTTTGCTAACTCGACACCGTCGCTAACATGTTGTATGACTGTTGCGGCACTCACGTATGGATCAAGGTCGTCATGTGAATTAATTTGACCTGTTATTTGGTTTTCAATAAAAAATGATGGATTTGTAGCTTTTCCTGCATCATGGTAAATTGCGCCCACTCTGGTTAGTAATTGATCTGCTCCAATATCTTTTGCTGCTTGTTCAGCCAGGTTTGACACCTGAAGCGAATGTTGGTAAGAACCAGGCGAATTTTTTAGAATTAATTGCAAAAGCGGGTGATCAGGTCTGGCTAGTTCGAGAAGTTGAATTGCTGTTGTGATACCGAGAATTTGAGAAATTGCAAACTGAAATAATAAACCTATGGATGCCGAAGCCATACCATTAAAAAATGATGCTAGTGCTAATGTGATAAGGCCAATCCAATCCGTTGTTCCTTCTAGTAACCGGAGCGAAAAAATGAGAGCTGCGCCAATAAGCCCGGTTAACCCTCCAGCGGCGAAAAAAATTGAAATCCTCCTGCCCTGGCCTAAAATTAATGTTCCAGCCAACGCCGGTAAAATATAATAAATTGCTAATGAAAAGAAATCAGATGTTCCGTATGCGATAAAACCAGAAAGCACGATTGTAAGAATAATCGATGTTTCAAAACCAAATAATGCACCGATGACAAATGAAAATCCAGCCACAGGGAATAAATAAGGAAGTATTGTCCGGTTAGGAATTAAAAACTTCGCGAAAAACAAGAAAAATAGAAATGTGATTGAAAGAACTAATAATTGCTTTAATGTGTCGTTCGAAATTCTTCTTTTGCCGAAATATAATCCAACAAGTAAAGTAAGTGTCGCAGTGAATAATGTGGCAGCGATTATTTCCTCTCCCTGAGATTTTGGAGAGACTAAATTCATTTCTTTAAGCGCTTCGTATGCTGGAGCATCAATAATTTGCCCTCTTCTGACAACTATTTCTCCAATAGCATAAGATCGATTTACAGGTGAAACTAACGAAATTGCATCCTGCATCGTTTTTTCGGTCAATTCTTTACTATACAAAGAGTTAGGAACAATAAAAGGAGTTGTTAATTCCTGAATAATTGATGCATTTTCTTCTGTAAAGGTATAACTTATCAATGAAGGTATGCGTGACTGTGATTCGGCAACTTGTGTATCCCGAATAGATGCTCGCATAACTTGTTCTAAAACTGAAATAGATTCACGTTGAATCAACTGCCAATCAACGTCAGTCAATTCCAATAATAAGGTAGATGTTTCTTTTGGAAGTTTTATATCATCCAAGCGGGAAAGATCTTCTATTTTTTGTGATATCTCGGTTATCGTATCTGAACGTACCAAATCTATGAAATCCAGGGATTTCCTTAATCGATCTATTTGATGGCGAGCGATGGCAGGGTCAACTGGCAAGTACACATTTGAAATAGAATTTTTAACTGATTCTATTTTTTCTTCGGTTAAAACATCGGAAACGAAACTGATATTACGTGGCGCTTGATAATCCTGGGTTGAAACACTTCCTAATAGAACTTGAAAATTATTTGGTCTAGAGGCTAAAGGCAATAACAAAGAACCTAAAACAGCCGCGCCAGATAAAAAAAGGATGAGTGTTTTCGTTATACCGGATTTTTTTTGTTGAAACTTCCCAGAAAAAGACGTTGTCATTTAGGTAGTTAGAAGTTCTTTCACAATTTGACTTACTTTACTGTTTGGAGCTCTTCCATTGATAATTGGCAAAATATCTTTCATTATTTTACCCATATCGGATGGATTTTTTGATCCGAGTCTAGCGATTGATTCGCGGGTTATTTCCTTGATCTCCTCATCCGAAAGACCTGCTGGAATGAACTGGTTGATAATGTTAATGTCAGCCAAAGCTTCGTCGATCAGGTCCTGACGATTATTTTTTTGTGCTCCTTCGATTGATTCATTTCGTATTTTGATTTCTTTATGAAGTACCGATATTATTTCCTGATCAGTAAGCATAGCTCTATTATCAATTTCAATATTTTTTATTGATGCGAGTATGGTACGAATTACCCTTCGTAAATCATTATTATTTTCTTTCATGGCAATTTTTAAAGTTTCTGAAATTTGATCTTTAAGACTCATAATGAATTACCTCATTAATTATTAATTTGATTTGTGGTGATCAGATCTTTTATTTGGTTAAAAGTGAATTCTCCGATACCGGGAACATTAAGTATATCCTCAATTTCCTCAAAAAAACCAAATTCTTCACGATACTGAATAATATCTTCTGCTTTCATTTGTCCAATTCCTGGTAATGTTGCTAACAAATTTGAATCAGCGTCATTGATATTTACCTTCATTAAATCAAGATTTGTCGTTTTTGAAGGAATTTCACTCAGTTCTTGAATATTGATATGCTGTCCATCGTAAAGTTTCGATGCAAGATTGTATCCTTCCGTATTTGGATCAGTTAAACCACCAGCTTTTTCGATTAATTCAGAAAGTCGGCTTTCTTTATCTAATTCATATGTTCCGGGATTTTTTATCCCACCGGTTATATAGACTTTAATAGGCACTTGCGTGGGTGGTGGAGAAAGTGAAATTGAATTTCCTTTTGGTGGTGCACTAATAAGGAAAAATAATCCACCGATAAGAAATCCAAAAATGATTAATATAAATTCGCGAAATGGAAATTTAAATGCCATCAAAATAAGTATATTTTTTGATGGCATATTGTCAAGTTATTAGCAATTTGCTATATATAAACAAATCAAGATTCTGATTGAGTTTCAAGCGCGTACATAGCATTAAATGCAGCAAGACTGACTTCGATAATTTTTTCATCAGGTTCATTGGTTGTTAGGTTCTGCAAAGCCATTCCTGGGGAGGTCATAATTTTTATTATTGGATTATCCAGGTGGTCAGAAGTCCAACGTATGTATTCATAAGCTAACATTGCAATGATTGGGATAAAGAGTATCCTTGATGCTATAAGAATGATCCAAGAAGTATTTCCAATCATCGCAAAAATGATGATTGAAATGATTACGACATATAAAATAAATCCTGTACCACAACGGGGGTGTTGTAAAGGATATTTTTTTACTTCACTCGCTGACAATGGACAATTGTCTTCAAAAGCATTTATTGTTTTATGTTCTGCACCGTGGTAACGAAAAACTTGAGCAATATCCGGCATTCTTCCGATTGCCCAAATATAGAGAACAACAATGAACAATCGAATTAATCCTTCAACAATGTTTTGAACAATTGGGGAAAACTGCAATAAATTTCCAAAAAACTTACTTAATAACGCAGGTCCAATGAAGAAAAGAACGACTGCCACAGCCATAGATCCAATTAAAGTCAATGTTAGAGCTGGACCTTCGATTTTCTCATTTTCATTTTCAGTTTGATAATTAGCTGACATCGTCAAATATTTTGTACCCAAACCTAATGCGTCCCACAAAACAATTAATCCACGAAGAAAGGGTATTTTTTTTAATCGACCTTGATAGATTTTGCTTAATTTTTCTGTATGAATGACTATTTCTCCATCCGGCTTCCGAAACGCTGCTGCCAGATATTTGCTACCCCGCATTAATACGCCTTCAATTAAAGCTTGTCCACCATATGTAGGCATTTTAAGTTGTTCAGTTTTCATTTTCACCTGAATAATTATAAAAGAAATGAATAATCGCCAAAATTCCTTTTCTCCAAGTGGGCAAATGAAGCTTTTCATTGGGTGAATGGATATTATCATTTGGTAATCCGAAACCTGTCAAAACTGAATCCGTACCCAGAATTTTTTGCATCTCACCAACAATTGGTATACTTCCACCTTCCCGTTTAAAAACCGGTTTTGTATGCCATACATCTTCAAGCGCTTTTGCTAATGCAATGACTCCTGGATGATTGGTATTGGCTATCGAAGCTTTTCCACCAGCATGTTTTTTTAAATCCCAGGAAACGGTTGGTGGAATATTTTTCTCAATATACTTGATTAATTGTTGGTGAACTTTTTCCGGATCTTGATCTGGAACCAATCTCATAGAGATTTTAGCCATTGCCCATGCAGGGATAACAGTTTTGGATCCTTCTCCAGTAAAACCCGATAATATACCATTTATATCCAGTGTAGGTCTTGCCCCTGTTCTTTCAATTGAGGTGTAATTTTTCTCTCCCCATAGCATTTTTACTCCAGTTTGTTCGAGAAGATCCTCATCACTGATTGGTAATCTTGAAAGCTCTTTTCGTTCGTCTTCTGATAATTCAATAACATCATCATAAAATCCTTCAAGTTGTATTACGCCATCTACATTGTGCATTCCGGATATTAAATTAGATAGGACAATTGCTGGATTATGTACGATGCCTCCAAATAATCCTGAATGCAAATCGTGATCCGGCCCGATAATACGTAGCTCAAAGTACGCTAGACCTCGTAATCCATACACAATTGTTGGAATATTTGGAGAAATCATGCCAGAATCAGGATTCAAAACTACGTCGCTTTCCAATAATTTGGCATATTTTTCGAGAAATGCAGGTAAATTAGGTGAACCAATTTCTTCCTCACCCTCATAAATAAACTTGATATTTACAGGAACATCGCCAGATTTTAAGATTGATTCAACTGCACTTAAACTGGCTATTATTTGCCCTTTCATGTCGGAAGATCCTCTACCAAATAAATAATCATCGCGACGAGAGGGTTCAAATGGAGGCGTTTCCCAAAGATCTAAAGGATCTGGTGGTTGCACATCATAATGTCCATAAACTAATACGGTCGGAGCATTTGGTGTATCTGTTTTATAATGTCCATAAACAACTGGATGACCGTTTGTTTCTAATATTTTAGTATCAGCTACACCGATAGAATTTAGTAACTGTTCGACAAAATTTGCAGCTGACCTGACCCAAATCACATTTTCAGAAGATGTTGAAATTGAGGGAATTCGGATAAATGATTCTAGGTTTGATAAAAAAGTTTCATAATTGTTTTTTGCATAATTTAGTGAGTTTTCTCGCGTAGACATTAATGACTCCTGGATATAAATTCATTCCGGATTATAAAGGATAATCGAGAGAAAAACAGAAGGTTGTCTGATGTAATTAAAAAAACCTTAGGTTACAATTATTTGTTGTTTGTTAAAATTTGGAGAAAAAAAATGATAATTGTTAATGGAAAAATTGTTACCTGGACAATGCCGAACAGAATACTTGAGGGATATGCAATTCGGATTCTCGGAAACAAAATTGTCCAAATTGAAATGCAAAAAATATTATTGGATCTGCACCCAGATGATCAGATCATAGACGCAAAAAATCAATATATTATGCCGGGATTAATTTGTGCCCACACTCATTTTTATGGTGCATATTCAAGAGGATTAGCAATTCCTACAGATTCCCCAGAGTCTTTCCCTGAAATATTACGTGATCTCTGGTGGGCATTGGATAAATCCCTTGATGAAAAAAGTACATATTATTCCGCCTGGGTTTCGATTATCGATGCTATAAAACATGGCACAACTACTCTTTTCGATCATCATGCCTCCCCAAATTTTATTCATGACTCATTAGATGTGATCGCGGATGTCGTTGATGTTTCCGGGATTCGAGCATCATTATGTTATGAAGTGACCGATCGGGATGGTTTGCAGAGATCCCAATCCGGGATTGATGAAAACATTCGATTTATTAATAGGGTTAATTCCGGGAATAATCTGGATGGCAGATTATCAGCTACATTTGGTTTACATGCCAGTTTAACCCTCTCACAACCGACTTTAGAAAAGGTAAGGAGTCATTTACCACAAAATACTGGAATCCATATTCATGTAGCTGAGCATCCAATAGACGAATATGACAGTTTGAAAAAATCATCAAAGCGAGTGATTGATCGTTTATTTGACCTTGGCTTATTAGATGCTAAATCGATCATTGCGCATGCGGTACACATTGATGCTAAAGAAGTGCAACTTTTAGAAAAAGCTGGCTCCTGGGTCACGCATCAACCACGGTCGAATATGAATAACGCAGTTGGGATTGGAAATATTGAATCCATGCAAAGAGCCGGTGTGAAAGTTTGCTTGGGGAATGATGGATTTTCCAATGGAATGTGGGATGAATGGAAAACTGCATATTTAGTCCACAAGTTAGTCAATAATGACCCCAGGAGAATGAACGGCAGCGACCTGGTTGAAATGGCAATTTACCAAAATTCTGCTTTGGCAAGCTCTCAATTTGGATTACCAGTTGGTAAAATAGAAACTGGCGCACAAGCTGATTTGATTTTTGTTAACTATTTCGCATTTACGCCTGTTACAGCAGATAATTTACCATGGCATATTTTATTTGGCATGCAACATTCTATGATTTCAACAACAATTATTGGTGGAAAAGTTTTATATGAAAATAATGAATTTGTGGAAATAGATGAAGAACGAATTCATGCAAAAGCTTTAGAACAAGCTGAATTTGTTTGGAATAAATACAATTCTCAATTTACTCATATTAAAAAAAATTGAAAGGAATTTATTGGGATAGAAAAATGGAAAAAATTAAAATTGCAATTCTAGGTGGTACAGGCAAAGAAGGTAAAGGACTTGGATATCGTTGGGCAATTGCTGGATACAATGTAATTATTGGGTCACGCCAAAAAGAAAAAGCTGATTTAGCTGCAAATGAGATTAGATCTTTGAAAGAAGGACTATCGAACATATCTAGTAACGACAACTTATCCGCGGCAAAAGATGCTGATGTAATTGTATTAACAATTCCATATTCCGCGCATGCCGATATGTGCAAATTTATTAAAGAAGAAATTCAAGGCAAGTTATTAATTGATGTAACAGTACCTTTGGTTCCTCCAAAAGTTGCAAAAGTTCAGATGCCTCCAGACGGAAGCGCTACGATGGAAGCAAGAAGAATATTAGGAGAAAATGTCAGATTAGGAGCAGCTTTTCAAAATATTGCATATGAGCACTTACTAAATGATAAAGAAATCCATTGCGATGTCTTAGTTACAGGCGATTCAAAAGCCACGCGAGATGAAATAATAGAACTGGTTCAAGCGATTGGGTTAAAAGGTTGGGATGCAGGTCCATTGGAAAATTCAGTTGTGGTAGAGGGATTAACTTCTGTTTTGATTGGTTTGAATAAGAAACACGGAATTCAAGATGCTGGTATAAGAATTACCGGGATTAATTGAAATGGATTTATTGTTAAAGGCATTGGAGGGTGTTCCAGAAGTCGAACATAAAACTGATCTTTCAGATTTAATCATCGATGTATCAAAAACGAATCATTGGATTTGGAATGATGGCGATATTGTGGTTATTGCTCAAAAAATCGTTTCGAAATCTGAGAACCGATTTGTAAATTTAACGGATGTTATTCCCGGAAAACGAGCATTGAATTATGCAAAATACGTTGATAAAGATCCTCGACTTATCGAACTGATTTTACAAGAATCCAAACAAGTTCTTAGAACGAGGGGTGCGTTGATGATCGTTCAGCATAACCTAGGATTCATCTGTGCCAATGCCGGAATTGATCATTCCAACATTTCTATTAACGGTCAAAAACAAGAAGATTGGGTACTATTATTGCCAGTAAATCCCGATTTATCTGCAAAAAAGATTCAAAATACTCTTGAAATGCAATTTAAGAAAAAAATTGGTGTCTTAATAATCGATTCACATGGGAGAGTTTGGCGCGAAGGAGTTGTGGGTGTTAGCATCGGAATCAGCGGTTTGCCAGGAGTTGTCGATTTACGTGGAAAAAAAGATCGCAACGAATACGAATTGAAAATCACCCAAATTGCAGTAGCAGATGAACTAGCAGCAGCCGCCTCCTTGATAATGGGACAAGCTTCAGAAGGTCGACCAATTGTTATTGTCAGAGGTTTCCCATATAATTTGAGAGAATCAGATCTATCAGAATTGATACGTAAAGAAAGTGAAGATTTATTCAGGTAAAAAATTGAAATATTGTATAATGAATTTGTCTGACAAATAATCAAATTCTAAAATTTGCAAGATAATTGCCATTGAATAATGGAGTTAGCAAATGAGTTTGTGGGTGATCATTCCAGTAAAACCACTACGACGGTCAAGATCCAGATTATCCGATGTATTATCAGAAAATGAACGAACGTTACTTAATAGTAACATGCTTGAAAACACACTTAGCATTCTAAAAAGCATTCCAAATATCGATGGTCTACTTGTTGTAAGCCGAGATCCTTCTGTTTTGACTCTGGCGCGTACATTTGGCGCAAGGACTTTACAGGAAGATGGTGAGCCAGGCTTGAATTTAGCGCTAAGAAGAGCTGTTGTAGTCACAAAAGCTTATTCTGCTAATTCAATTATGATACTTCCTGCAGATCTACCACTCATTACTCGTCAAGAAATTGAATTTGTCATAAAAAAAATTGACAAAGGCAACAAAATGATAATTTCCCCGGATAGAAGGATGAGTGGAACTAATATGTTAATTGTTTCGCCGCCTGACCTAATAGATTTTAGTTTTGGTCCAGGATCCTTTGAAAGACATGTTCGTCAGGCACAGGCGAAAAGTGCAGAAATTGAAGTTTATCAGTTGGAGTCACTCGGTCTGGATATTGATTTACCTGAGGATCTTGATCTCTATCAAAAAATGAGCGTATTTCATTCTAAAGATTATATTGATTACAGTGCACCAAGAGGAGATTAAAATGTTTGAACGTGTTGCTCTTTATTTGCAGGATTCACATGATCTACGAGATGGTTTAGATTATGTAAAATATGCTGAAAGCCATGGTTTTGAAGCAGTATGGCAAGCCGAAAGCAGATTAGTACGAGATGCTATAGTTCCAATGGCAGCTTATGCAGCGGTGACCGAAAAAATTAAAATTGGATCTGGTGTCATTAATAATTGGACCAGAAATATTGGCTTACTTGCAGCTACGTTTTTAACTTTAGATGATCTGGCACCAGGACGCATTATTTGCGGAATTGGTGCGTGGTGGGATCCGCTGGCAAAAAATGTAGGAATTGACCGTTCAAAACCATTAACTGCGATGAAAGAGACTGTTTTGACCATGCGAAAATTATTAAACATGGAAAGAGTCACTTTCGAAGGTGAATTCGTAAATGTTAAAGGTATTGAACTTGATGTTGTACACGGGAGACGAGAGCCAAGGTACGTTCCGATCATGATTGGGGCTACCGGTGACAAAATGATGGAATTGACAGGGGAAATTGCAGATGGTGCAGTTCTAAATTATTGTGTACCTCCTGAATATAATCATAAAGCACTTGAATTATTGGAAATAGGTGCACGCAGATCGGGTAGGAAACTAGAAGATATTGATCGACCACAACTTGTTGTTTGTTCGGTCGATGACGATCATGATGTCGCTATCGATACAACCAGGGAATTACTTACACAGTATTTAGCACAGCAACCACACATCGCAAAAGCATCCGGAGTTTCATCTGATGTAGTTGCTGAAATACAATCCATACTTGGCTGGCCGGCAACACAAGAGCAAATTAAAAAGGCGAAACACCTGGTTCCCGAAGAACTCATTCTAAAAATTACAGCTTCTGGGACGCCAAGTGAAGCAAGGGAGAAAGTTGCTGAGTATATAAAAAATGGTTGTACATGTCCCATCTTATATCCAGTTGGTGGAAGTGTTGAAAAATTAATCCAAACATTTTCGCAAGTACAACCCGAAATTTAACATAATTATCAAAAGGTGTAAAAGGTTATGATCCAGGATTATGTTCGTGCGAAATCAAAAGAAGAAGTAGTGGAATTAGTTCGAAAAGGTTATACGATTCTTGGAGGTGGCACTTATTTAAGTCAGCATCAGGAAAATGTTTTTGGTCTTGTTGACATTCAAAATCTCGGACTAAATGTAATTTCCATTGAAAACCAGGAGTTGATGGTAGGTGCAGGTGCTAAGTTTGCAGATATTGTTGCCAATAATCTGATTCCAGAATCATTCAAAGAGGCCATAAACCAGGAACTAAAACCAAATGCAAGAAACGTAGCCACTATCGGTGGATATATCTCGGTTTACAACCGTTATTCCAACATACAAGCCTGGTTAACATGCGCGCAAGCTAAAGTACAGTTTTTTCCTCCTAATGAAGTTTTTAGGCAAGATGTCGAAACTTTTTATTCAAAGGATGTAAAAGACCGATTAATAGAAGGTATCAATATTTTGCTTGATTTAAAGATTACCTGGAAAATGATTTCCAGGACACCGGATGACTTTCCATTACTTAGCGTTTTTATCAACCATTTTCAAGATTCCAAAAGGATTACAATCCTTGGGTATTCAAACAAATTCTTATCCTTCACAGTAAAAAATGATGAAATTACGTTTAATAATATTAAAAACTTGTTAGTAAATTCGCATAGCCATTATAATAATCAATTTATTTCCAATAATTACTTCAAAAATTCAACTTTGGAAATTCTGATTGATTTATTACATGTAGGTGACAAATGAAAGTTAGTTTGATAATAAACAGTGCGGGTTACATCGTTGATATTTCTGCGGGTGAAACATTATTAAAAACACTGCGAAATCTTGGTTTCCTAAGTGTAAAAGATGGGGGATGTTCTAATGGGGAATGTGGTGCATGTACTATTTTATTGGATAATAATCCTATCAACGCATGTACAATTTTTACACTTCAAGCTGAAGGCCACACCATAACCACAGTTGAATCGATGGGAGAAAATCCAAACCAGGGTTGGAAAAAAACAAATGGTTTGCATTTAATTCAAAGAGCATTTATAGAAAGCGGTGCGATCCAATGTGGGTATTGTACTCCTGCAATGGTTTTGGCAATCGAAGCTTTGCTTGAAAAAAATATTAACCCGACTGAATTTGAAATAAGAGACTCTTTGTCCAGTGTATTATGCAGATGTACAGGTTATGTAAAACCTGTTCAGGCTGGTTTACGTGCAGCAGCTTATTTACGTGGAGAAACAGTCCCACCAATTGATCCGAAAGAGTATGATATTTCTACTCCTGGATTTGGTGAGATGCACCAAATTTCGATCTCAAAACCATTTGACAATAATTCGTTAATTTCCACGCAAGTTTTACCTAAAATAAAAATCGACCAACTACCCAATAAAAAAACTTCTCAAATTGGGAAACCAGCAGAAAAAGTAGATGGAAGTAAACTGGTACAAGGTAAAGCTTCATTTGTTGCTGACTTTGCGCCGAAAGACGTTTTGTTTGCAAAAGTTCTATTTAGCACTGAAGCACATGCCAATATTGTAAATATTGATACGACCGAGGCTCTAAAATTACCCGGTGTAGCGTGTGTTTTAACATATAAAGATATTCCACGTGTCGTTTACTCAACCGCTGGACAATCAGATCCAATTCCAGGACCATTAGATGCATTTTCATTGGATAACAAAGTTCGTTTCGTTGGCGATCGTGTCGCTTTTGTTGCAGCAATAAATGAAGAAATTGCAGAACAGGCCACAAAACTTATCAAAGTTGAATATGAGAAAAAACCTGCCATCATTAATTCGGAAGACTCTATGAAACCGAATTCTGTGGTAATCCATGATGAGTCCGAGTACGTAAATTTTGCCAACTCTGATCCAAAGAAAAATTTAGCTGCCGAAATTCGAATTGATATCGGGGATGTCGAAAAAGGGTTTAGTGAGGCTGACTTTATTTTTGAGAACGAATTTACGGTTCCGAAAGTACAACAAGCTCATATTGAGCCGCATGTTGTACTTACGTATTGGGATCCGGATGATCGCTTGGTAATTACAACAAGCACCCAAGTTCCATTTCATGCAAGGCGCATTCTTGCCCCGGTTTTAGGATTGCCTGTTAAAAGAATTCGGGTGATCAAACCTCGCATCGGCGGAGGATTTGGTGGAAAACAGGAAGTCCTGATCGAGGATGTTGCTGCACATTTGACTATTGCTACCGGTAAACCTGTTCTATATGAATATACCCGTGAAGATGAATTCGTTTCATCGCGCTCACGACATCCTATGAAAATTCGATTGAAGACCGGTGTGAAAAAAGATGGAACAATAACCGCTAATGAGATGTATGCATTAAGTGATACTGGTGCCTATGGGTGTCATGCACTGACAGTTACAGGGAATACTGGTCATAAAGCTATGGCTTTATATGTTGGTGATGGCATGTATAGAAAAAATCCCAACATCCGTTTCTACGCTGATGTTGTATATACAAATACACCTCCAGCAGGAGCATATCGTGGTTATGGCGTTCCGCAAGGTTACTGGCCAGTAGAGCGGCAAATGGAAATTATTTCCAGAAAATTAGGGCTTGATCCAATCCAATTTCGTTTAAAAAATGCGCTGCGAGCGGGAGAATTACATCCTTTTAGTACTGCCTGGAGTGAAGGTAGAGCTCCTAAACCCGAAATTATCCAAACTGTCGGTTTAGAAGAATGTGTTCAACAAGGAAAAGCATCTATTGGTTGGGACCAAAAATTCGGAATTGATGAATGGCATAAAATCGAGAACAAACCAAATTTCCGACGTGGCATCGGATTAGCTTTGGTTATGCAAGGAACGGCTATTCCTTATTTGGATATGGGGGGAGCCAGTCTTAAAATGAACGATGACGGCTCATTTAATTTGCTCGTTGGGGCAACAGATTTAGGCACAGGAAGTGATACGGTCCTCGCTCAAATGGCAGCAGAAATTTTAGGCGTCGAAGTTAATGACATAATTGTCTATAGCTCGGATACGGATTTTACGCCTTTTGATGTAGGTGCTTACGCAAGTTCCACAACATATATTTCTGGGGGTGCAGTAATTCGTGCTGCAGATCAAGTCGCTGAAAGTATTAAGAAACGCGCTGCCAGATTGTTTACATCAAAATTTAATTTACCAGAAATTGACCATAATGAAATTGAATTAGTAAATCGGACTGCAATTGCACCATCCGGGGAAATCCTGACCTTACAAGAAATAGCCTATGATTCTCTACACCACGAAAATCAGGAACAAATTATGGCAGTCGGATCTTTTATGTCGCCTTCTTCCCCACCACCATTTGCTGCACAATTTGCAGAAGTGGAAGTTGATTTAAAAACTGGGGAAGTAAGGGTTAAAAAATTAGTAATGGCTGTTGATTCCGGAGTAATTGTTAATCCAGTAACTGCATCCGGACAAATCGAAGGCGGTATGGTGCAAGCCCTTGGTTACGCAGTTTGTGAAGAAATGGTATATGACGAAAATGGGAATGCGAGAGAAAAAGATTTCAATTCCTATCATATTTTTCGATCAGATGAAATGCCTGAAATGGAAACCATTTTTGTTCAGACATATGAACCTACACATCCATTTGGTTTGAAAGCTGTAGCTGAAATCCCAATGGATGGTGTTGCTCCAGCTGTCGGAAATGCAATTCTAGACGCTTGTGGAGCAAATCTGTTCATTATTCCTGCAACACCTGAAAGAATTTGGAATGCTTTATACCATTCGGATTTTTCTAAAGAATAAAGTGTAAAAATAATTTAATTATTTTATTAAGATCATGAATAAAAAACAATGAAGGATAGTGTATATGTGGAAGAAATATATTTCGACTGCAACAATTGAAGAAACATTGGTCTTATTGTCAGAATTTGGAAATAAAGCCAGAATTATTGCTGGCGCAACCGATCTTATGTTGGAAATTGAACGTGGAGCCAGGAAAAATATTGATGCAGTCATTGATATCTCCAGAATAATTGGGCTAGATAAAGTTTTTCTGGACGAAAATAATATTATTCATTTAGGACCTTTAGTTACACATAACATCTGTGTTAGCTCAAAGTTAATTCAAGAATTGGCTTATCCACTCGCTCAAGCTTGCTGGGAAGTGGGCTCCCCCCAAATACGAAATCGAGGCACAATTGTAGGAAATTTGGTGACTGCTTCTCCTGCAAATGACACAATTACACCATTAGTCGCACTGAAAGCAAAAGTTGTGATTCAATCACTAAATCATACTCGTAAAGTAGATTTAAAAGATTTCTACATCGGCGTACGTAAAAATGTGTTAAATGATGATGAGATGGTCACCGATATCCAATTTCCAGCAATGCAAAAGGAACAAGTAGGTTTTTTTATTAAGCTTGCCTTACGAAAAGCCCAGGCAATTTCACTCGTTAATATTGCCGCAATATTGAAATTTGATAAAACTTTAATCACAGATGCGATGATTACTCTCGGTGCTGTTGCACCTACCATCGTTAATGCTGAAGAATCCGAAAAATTCCTGATTGGGAAGCAATTAACTGATGAGACAATAAAATTTGCTGCAGAGGCAACAATTCACTCAATCAAACCAATTTCTGATATTCGAGGTTCAGCATCTTATCGAAAAACTATGGCAAAAGTCCTCACCAGACGAGCCTTAAAATCCATTTCAGAATTTGAAACCACGCCAAAAATTCCCAAAAATCCGATTCTCTTAAATACACTTCTTCCATCGATACCAATTTCCACCTTTGAGTTTTCAGATTCTAATACCGAAATCCATACCACAATTAATGGCAAAAGTTACAAGATTTTGACTGGATTTAATAAAAGTCTTCTTAGGCTTTTAAGAGAGGATCTAGAATTAATTGGTTCAAAAGAAGGTTGTGCAGAAGGTGAATGTGGTGCTTGTACAGTGTTTTTGGATGGAAAAGCTGTTATGGCATGTCTGATTCCAGCCGGAAGAGCACACAATGCTGAAATTGTGACGATCGAAGGTATTAAGACGAACAATCAAA
Source organism: uncultured Anaerolineaceae bacterium (assembly GCA_964586385.1). Taxonomy (GTDB): domain Bacteria; phylum Chloroflexota; class Anaerolineae; order Anaerolineales; family Anaerolineaceae; genus UBA6170. Next base: position 8,101 of record CAZPIM010000010.1, on the reverse strand, counting down.
ATCATATTGTGCAACAAACTTTTATTGATGAAGGTGCTGTACAATGTGGATATTGCACACCTGGATTCATCATGTCAGCAGTTAAGTTACTCGAAGAAAAACCAACTCCATCACAAATCGAAATTCAGCAAGCAATTTCAGGAAATTTGTGTCGCTGTACAGGATACTATAAAATTATTAGTGCAATCGAAAAGGCATCTAATCAACAATTCGAGAGGGAAGGTAAAAATGGCTAGATATGAATCCTTTGAAGCGCCAAAAGACAATCGAGATTCAAAAGGTGCTAAAACGAACTATACCCACCCAATTTGGAGAGGAATTGGATTTGCAATGATCATACTAACTCCAATTATGGGATATGCATCCGCAATTCTATTGATGGACTTAAATACAAAAAATAGATGGCTGCCTATCCCGGGGGACTTGTTAATAGCTGGAAAAGATCCTTATTTACTAATAAAAATTATTGTTACGATCGTAGTCTCATTAGTAATATTTTTAATTTTTCAGCTTATTACGTTTTTCATATATCGAATCACCGGTCCTTCCAGATATGGTCCAATGGATGTACCGCCTGTACGATATTCTGGAAAACGGTATAAACGATAAGAGGATTTGTAAATGGAAATTGGTGTTGAAAAAATTAGAATTGATGCTGAATCAAAGGTAAGAGGAGAAGCTTTCTACCCGGGTGATTTTAACTTTCCAAATCAAGTCTTTATGAAGGTACTTTTTTCCAAAAAAGCCCATGCAATAATAAAGTCTATAGATATTTCCAGAGCAAAACAATTGACCGGTGTTATCACAATTATTCTGGCTGCTGATGTTCCGAACAATGAGTATGGATTAATAACAATGGATCAGCCTGTACTTTGCGGTCTAGGCTCGAATAATCCAATTGCAAATATTGTTAGAAGTTACACGGATCAAATTGCTTGTGTAATTGCTGAGACAGAAGAAATAGCAAAAGCTGCGTTAGATTTAATCGAAGTTGACTTCGAAGACCTACCCGTAATTTCGAATATCCATGATGCGTTGTTAACTGATTCAATATTAATCCATCCTGAAAAAGGATCAAATGTTCTCTTGCACTACAACATAATTCAGGGAGATGTTAAATCAGCATTTCATTCTGCAGATATTGTTGTTGAATCGATTTATAAAACTCCTGTGCAAGAGCATGCTTATTTACAACCTGAAGCAGGTATAAGTTATATTGATGGAGATGGTGTAATAACAGTTATAGTCGGTGGCCAATGGATCCATGAAGACCAGGAACAAATAGCTCATGCGTTAAATTTACCACGAGAAAAAGTTCGTGTAATTTATCCTGCCATTGGTGGCGCATTTGGCGGTCGAGAGGATATGTCCGTTCAAATTACGCTTTGTTTAGCTGCGAAAAAACTTTCCGACCTCAAAATCGATCGACCGGTAAAAATAATTTGGTCTCGCGAAGAATCTATCATTGGCCATCATAAACGACATGCTTATGAAATTCACTCGAAATGGGGAGCGACTAAAGCTGGGAAAGTAATAGCAGCAGAAGTTAAAGTATTTGCAGATGCTGGTGCTTATGCATATACATCTACTAAAGTTCAGGGAAATGCGACTCTAATGTGTACAGGTCCATATGAAATTCCCAATGTGAAAGTAGATTCCTATACTGTTTACACGAATAATCTGCCTGGGGGTGCTTTTCGTGGTTTTGGTGGGCCACAAGCGGCATTTGCAGCAGAAACTCAAATGAACAAACTAGCAGAATTACTACAAATTGATGTGGTTGAATTGCGTATGCGAAATTTATTGAAGAATGGTTCATACCTTTCTGTAGGATCAAAGATTCCTGAAGGTGTTAGTTTAATTGAAGTAGTTCAGGATTGTGCTGAGCACTCTGGTTGGAAGAAATCTTCCGGGGCTTGGTTAAAGGAAATTGAGGATAAAAACCCCCATTATCCAAAAGTTCGTGGCACAGGATTTTCGTGTAGTTATAAGAACGTTGGTTTTTCGTTCGGTGCTCCTGAAGAATGCATAGCAATTGTTGAATTGTATGGAGAAGCTGAAATTGAAAAAGTTAAATTGAAACATGCCGGGGCAGAAGTAGGTCAAGGCTCTCATACAGTGTTCTGTCAAATGGTTGCGGACGCAGTTGGTGTTTCAATGGATAAAATAGAATTAATTGCATCGGACACAAAAACATCTGCGAATTCGGGAAGCGTATCTGCTTCCAGGATGACATTCATGGCAGGGAACTCAATAATTGGTGCAGCCAAATTAGCACTGGAAAAATGGAATAATGAAGAACGACCAGCTATTGGAAAATATCAATATATACCACCAAAAACTACTGCTTTTGATAAAGACGATGGCCACTGTGACCCAAATTTTTCTTATGGTTATGTGGCAGAATCTGTCACTATTGACGTCGATTTGGAAACCGGATTAATTGATCTCATAAATGTGGTTTGTTCGGATGATGTAGGGAAAGCAATTAATCCGCAAACAATTCAAGGTCAAATTGAAGGTGCTATTGTGCAAGCTGCCGGGTATACCATTTTGGAAAATTTTATCCAGGATAATTCACAGGTAAAAACCTCTCAGTTTTCAACGTATCTCATACCAACATCACTGGATATACCAGAAAGAATTGTGTCCCGAATTCTTGAGTATCCCGATCCAAATGGCCCTTGGGGCGCGAGAGGGATGGGAGAAATGCCTTATATGCCTTTTGCACCAGCAGTTATTGCTGCTGTGCATGACGCTACCGGTGTTTGGTTCGATGAATTTCCGCTTACCCCAGAAAGGATTCTTAAAGGGCTGGGAAAACTGGAAGCTCAGGATTAATCTGGATCTATTGATTAATAAGAATCGATAAAAATATGATTGCTTTAATTCGTGGCGGAGGTGATCTGGGCAGTGGGATTGCCTTGAGACTTCATAATTCTGGATTCAAAATAATTATCACAGAAATTGAATTACCGCTGGTTTTAAGAAGAACAGTTGCTTTCGCTAATGCAATTTATGAAAAAGAAATGACTGTCGAGGGTGTAAAGAGCAAATTTATCAGTGAGCTAAACAATATCAGCTCATTGCTTCAGGCAGAAATTATTCCAGTTCTTATTGACCCGGAACTTAATGTATTAAATTTCATTTCACCGGATGTTTTGATTGACGCCCGCATGTTGAAATCGTTCCATCCAAATAAACTGGGTAAAAAACCTTTAATAATTGGCATTGGACCAGGATTTATTGCCAAAAAAAATTGTCATGCTGTTATCGAATCAAATCGAGGTCATTTTTTAGGAAGAGTATTGTGGGAGGGTTCTGCACAGGAAAATACAGGTAAACCAGGGAAAATTGGATCCATCGATTATGAGAGAGTAATTCGTGCACCACAGGATGGATTAATAAAAAATGGTATTGCGATCGGAACAATCGTAAAAAAGGGAGACATAATAGGATATATTGGAAATGAAAGGATAATTGCATGCATCGATGGTTGCCTGAGAGGTCTCATGCATAATGGTGTTTATGTCCTCAAAGGTGAGAAAATTGGGGATTTAGATCCCAGACTAGACCCATATTTAATTAATTTCGTTTCTGAAAAATCATTAGCAATCGCAGGTGGAGTTCTTGAAGCGACTACAACATTTTACAGGTTGATTCCATGAATTTAGAATTATTGGATTATTTCCAATTAAATGATCAAATTGCTTGGGTAGGAAGTGGTGGTAAAACCTCATTAATTTTTTCAATATGCAAAGCAATTTATAAATCGTCAATCATAACGACCACTACACACCTCGCAGTGGAACAATCCCGTTTAGCTTTTAATCATTTCAAATACGAAAATCCATCTGATTTAATTAACGAAATCAACAATATTGAAGGTGTGACTTTAATTACCAAAAAAATTCAAGACCTTGAAAAACTAAGACTCCAAGGGTTTTTACCTTCTGAATTAGCTGAATTATCCGATTATTGCTTGCAAAATAATCTTCCACTATTCATAGAAGCAGATGGATCCAGGCAAAAACCAATTAAAGCGCCAGCAGGGTATGAGCCACAAATACCGCTATTTATAAACAAAGTTTGCATCGTTTTAGGTTTGAGCGGCTTGGGGAAACCAATCAATGAAGAATGGGTTCATCGATCTCAAAATTTTTGTACGATCGTTAATAAAGAAAGTAACCAAAAAATTGAAATAGATGATATTTTTGAATATTTAATTAATCCAAACGGTGGTTCAAAATCGATACCTTCTGGAACTGAAAAAATATTATTTCTTAATCAAATTGATTTGGTTGAAAGCAAAGAATCGATATTGATTCTGGCTGAAAGACTTCGACCTTTTTTTGATCAAATCTTCATTTCTTCAGTAAATCAAAAAACGAATGAACTTGAAATTTATGCGCATTTCGGGAAATTAGCTTGTGTCTTACTTGCTGCAGGAGAATCAAAAAGATTTGGATCACCTAAACAATTAGCTTCCTGGAATGGAAAAACATTTATAAGAACAATTATCGAAAAAGTAAAAACTATTTACCCGTCAGAATTTCTCGTGATCGTCGGTGCTTTTTCTGA
>CAZPIM010000010.1:0-3420 GCA_964586385.1 uncultured Anaerolineaceae bacterium | reverse complement strand
CAGGAAATTCAGGTGGCAAGCAATTATTTCATGCATACCCACCTCTGTTTCTCACATTTAATGACCCAAAACAAGCTTATGACTTTGACAGTTGGGAAGATCTCAGAAATTATATGGAAAGTTAATTGGTGGTGAGGACTGTTTAGTATGGAACAAAATCAATATTGGAAATTCAACTTCAAAGATAAAAATTTGGTTTCCATCAGATTACAATCTGAAAACACTGATTTCAGTGAAATCATTTCCAACTTGCCTTCTGGTGTATTCACCACAATTCGCACGAAAAATAAAACACAAGCATTTCAATTATCTGCACATTTGCTGAGATTGGAAGAAAGTATTATTTTGTCCGGTGAAGAATTCCATTATTCTATAAATGATTTACGGTCGGCATTGGGTGAAATTTTACAACAGCAAAAAGGAAATGAGCATCGAATACGGTTTCATATCTCATTAAATGAATTATCATCCTGCTCTATTTTTGTTGAGAAATTAAATCCTTATCCTGAAGAGTATTATAAAAAGGGTATTTCGGTAAAAACAAATCACCTTCTACGGTCAAACCCAGAAGCCAAATTATCAAGTTTCCTTCATCAATCGTTGGCAGAAAAAAAACTTTTGGCAGAAATAGGCTTGGAAGAGTCTTTAATTCTTGATGACAAACAATTCATACTGGAGGGACTTTCCAGTAATTTTTTTGGATTAATTGATAATCAAATTCGTACTGCAGAAGAAAATATTTTGAATGGCATTACCAGGAAAATTATGATAGCTGAGGCACGTAATCTTGGTATGGAAATTAAATTCGAGCCAGTTAATTTTAGTGATCTACCAAAACTGGAAGAAGCATTTATCACAAGCACGAGTCGAAAAATCATGCCAGTCATACAAATCGATTCATTTATGGTCGGTAATGGCAAGCCAGGACCTATTACGAAACGACTAATAAATTTATTTAGGAAAAGGTTTCTGAAGGAATACGAAAATATTTAATCTTCCTTCAAATCTTCATCATCCAATTGATCAACCATATCAGTGTTCGGTTCTTCGCTAATATCAGAATTAGGCAATTCTAACTGGCCGGATTCAAGCAAGCCTATGATTTTTTCCGCTTCATCAAAATTTGATTGGCGCACATAAATATTTGCGGAACCTAACTTTCCGATGTTAAAACCAATCGCAACTCCTGCGCTCTCCTGAATAGATTCAGAATGAATTCCAAAAGACTCCAGAAGAATTTGTATTGATTTAGCGTCTAATAAACCATAAGCCCGATATAGCAAGCGATATTCATCCATTCGAACTCCATTTCTTAATAATGCGTAATTTGCGGTTTTCCAGATCAGTGTCCTTATATTTATTACATTCCGCAAAAATTTGTATTCCCATTTCAACCCAATATAGTGCAGATTTAAAATCTTTTTGCTTGTGCTCATAAAATTTTGATAATTCAATAATTGAAAATAAGTCCTTAAATAAGCTTGCGGCCTCCCATAATACAATTGCCTGATCTAAATTCCCAGAATTTTTATGAATTTTTGCTAGTCTCCTAAATACATCAACACGAATATGGTTCGGCAAATTTTCTTGTTGAAGCGCAGCATTATAGTAATTAATTGATTGAATTAAATTATTTTGTTTTTCATGTAAGCGGGCTAATGCATAATTAATAGAATTAAACTTGTTGTGTGTGTCGACATGGTTCGATATAAGTTCAACATATTCATACAATAAAGCTGCCAATGAAACAACATCAATTGCATTGTGGTAAAAAACTCCCAGAATTTCTGCTAAATTGCCTGTTTTTAAATATTGACGATAAATTTCCGGCGCCATCCAACCAGGTACTTCTTCTGTGGACCTTTGATAATTTAAAATATTTTTCTCAACACTTTTTAATGAGCGATCATCAAATTGAAATCTCCACAAAGAGCGTGAATATTTAAGTAAGTCAAGTTGAGCGTATTTACGATAATCGATTGGTATTTTATGTAAAACATATCTATGTCTGAGGATTGGAATGTCAAAACCGATCCCGTTATAGGTAACAATCGTATCATTAGGATTGATGAAATTACTTAGGTCCAAAAGCATGGCTGATTCTTCAGAGGGTGATTTTAGGAAATATTGACGAAGAATCAATGTCGAACCAGTAATTTTTGCAACACCAACCATAAACGCAAATGTTCCTGCAGATAATGCCAAACCAGTTGTTTCTGTATCAAGAAAGATGCAATTTTTAAACTCAATCGAATTATGGGTCCCCGGAAATTCAAAAACTAATTTTTCTAAAAGAAATTTCGAAAAACTCACTTTGCCATGCACATAATCTGGATAAAATTCTTTTTGAGTGTAAAAATATTTTCCAAGAGAATTTGATTCTTCGTATCCTTCCTGAAAATTAATATTAAATACGTTTTTTGGAGCAACTTCTTTAATATGGTTAGCTCCGAAATGCATCCCTAATTTCTTAATCTTATTTTCCAATTCTTCATTCATGATTTTTTTCTATGATAGCTTTCAATAAAGCAATGGTTTCTTTTTTACCACCATATCCTAATTCCACTTCTGGTCCGACGCAGGAAGGGCAACCAGATTCGCAAGGACAATCCAAAACCTGATGGTAAATATGTGTAAAAAAAGTTGAAAAAATATCATACATATGGCGGGATAATCCAATACCATATGCAATATTCTCATACAGCAGAAACACCGGTTTCCCATCCACTAATTTTGAAGCTGGGTCAACATGAACTTCGATATCAGAATAATCGCACATTAAAAATAATGGAGCCATATTTTTTGCGAGATATCGTAAACCACTAAGACCAGAACGGACTCTCACATTCATTTCTACCCGCGTGTGACATTTAGGGCAAAGTGTTAGCAAATTACTTAAACGATTCGCTTCAACTGAATTATTAAATAATCGGAATGGTTTTATGTGGTGGATATGATGTGCTTTATTAGTTTCAGTTGCACCGCAAGCCTGACAACGAAACTGATCACGCTTTCTTACGATCAACTGGATTTCTTTCCATTTTTCACCATAATCGTTTTGATCACTCAACCACAAATCATCTTTTCTTAATTGATTTATTAAATTATCTGATAGAGAGAACCAAAAAGCCTGGGTATGTAATTTAATCGCAGGTAATAATAAATCCTTTGAACCTATTTTTTCATTTGCATCCCATAGGATCTCGTCAAATCCTACCACTTTATCTTCTACTTCAATATTTCCGAACGAAATGGAAATACTTTTCCTGGGTGTAGTATCCAAAATCTCACAAATTTCAATTTTAATTTCCCTTTTGGCATTCGTGTAATAATTTAATGATTTTTCTTCAAGAAATGCGGCACTTTTTTGTAAATCCAATTGGTTAACGATATATTCTTTTCCTTGCTGCATATAAATTG
>CAZPIM010000009.1:50749-57972 GCA_964586385.1 uncultured Anaerolineaceae bacterium | reverse complement strand
TTGTATCCCTGGAGATTTATCTTTTCACAATCGGTACCTCCTGGACACTTTCCATTTTCATCTTTACTTTAATTAATCAAACAACCCAAAAAGCTACGTTCCTGCTCAAGTTAATTGGAATTATTATGCTAACTGTTTTTACCGGAATAAGTGCAGCAGCATGGTTAGCTGCACCGGTCAGCCAGGCAAATTATCTTGCTTCTTATGCAATACCGGATAGGCAAACCATACATTTCGAACAATCAAATGCGACCTATACAATAACCCAAAATGAATTTAATTTCGAATCCGACATTGGAAAGCAAATAATTTTTAAGGATCAGTCATCTATTTCAATGGTTGAACTTTCTGCAACTTTTCCTTTCGCAGGAAAAAACTGGACACAACTTAATATTGATCAAAAAGGATTTGTTGTTTTTGATGAAAATGAACTTAGTAAGTATTTTCTGAATTTACCTTATCCAGTCCAACCGATTATTGCCGCCTTATATTTAGAAGATTTGCCAATTTCGAAGAACTCGGCCGTATTTGCTAACATGGCGGACGACAAATCAACCTTTACATGGTTTTTAGTATCCCCGCAAGATAATCCGGAAGAGACAATCAGTGCCCAATTAACACTTTTTCCGGATGGATCATTTGATATATCCTATAGTGGAATCAGAGCAAATTTTAAATACAGTCCTTATTTACCAAAAGATTTACAGCAAATAAGCGGATTCTTTCTTGGCAATAATGATAATAACCCAAGTCGTATTCAATTTAATTCTCTTCTACCATTTACCAGTCAATCATGGTCCGGAGTATATCAGGATTATTATATCGACTTCAGAAATTTTCTCAATCAAACCATGTCGATGCAGTTATTTGCCTTATTGCTTGTAACCGTTGTAACAGCGTTGGTATTTCCAATTTTCTTTCAAAATAGCTTATGGATTCCCATTAAAATGATTCGGTCAGGTATTTACCAAATCACCCAGGATAATTTCCAAGCGACGATAGAACCCCGATATAGTGATGAGTTAGGTCAAACCATTATGGAGTTCAATAAGATGGTTGGGCATTTGGAAATAAAACAAACCAAAAATATCACAAGAATCAATGAACTGGAAGAAAAACTTACACAAAGATCGTTTGAACTAAAAACATCTATTGATAAATTAGTGCATGAAGTTGAGATCAGGAAGAAATTGAGCGAATCCCTGGATAAGAGTATTGCCCAATACAAGAAATACTCAACCACGGATGAATTGACAGGGATAAATAATCGCGCCCGGCTAGTTGAAATTTGTGAGGAAGAAATCAAACGAGCCAAACGGTATAATAATCCGCTTTCATTTGTCATTATGGACCCCGACTACTTAAGGATGGTTAACGAAACCTACGGCAATGCAACTGGCGATGAAGTATTAAAATCACTTGTTCAATTGGTACAGAGTAAATTGCGTGAAACTGATACGATAGGCCGAATCGGTGGCGAAGAATTCGCCATTATCATGCCTCAGACGGCTGGAAAAGATGCGATTATTGCAGCTAATCGAATTCGAAATATCGTAGGAGGCCAATCCATCCAGACTTCCAAAGGACCGGTGAGGATTTCAACCAGTTTTGGTATCTCTGAGATGTCAATGGAAGGAATTTTTTCTGTAGATTTGTTTTTCCATCGTGCGAACCAGGCATTGGATGTGGCAAAGAACCAGGGTCGAAATTCTGTTGTGCTTTGGAATTCCAATTTGGAAACGAAGTAAACATAATTTAACTGTCTTATGGATAATTTTTTTTGGATTTATCTTGATCGAATAATCAATTCACATGAATTGGTCATTGACCGAAAAAAAGGAACGAGACATCCACTGTATCCGGATTTAGTTTACCCATTGGATTACGGATATCTAAAAAATACACAATCGATGGATGGTAGCGGGATTGATGTATGGATAGGCAGTCAAAATCCATCCATTGTGAACGGCATTTTTTGTACGGTGGATATCAAAAAGGAAGATTCTGAGATTAAGATCGTTATTGGTTGCAATTTGGATGAAATCAGACAAATTAATGAATTCCATAACGATAGCTTACAAGCAGCAATCTGGGTTAAAAAACAATAATAATTATTTAACTTCCTATAAATAATCTGGAATGAAGCATTCAAAATAAAAATATCTCCATTTTTCTAAAAGGGGTTGTTAAATGGAATTGACACTCATAAAGCCAACAAAAATCCTGGAAAGCGAATTTAAAGCAACAATTGCAGAATTTCGTTCGCTAGGAGAGAACAATATTGAATCAATGTTTTCTCGCAGTGGAGATGATTTCGATGTTTACCTAAATAAAACATTACAAGCTGAAGGTGGATACGGACTTCCGGAAGGGTTTGTTCCATATACCAGTTATTGGACTGTATTAAACAATGAAAGAATTATCGGTTTTTGCAATTTTCGACATTATTTGACCAGTTTTTTGAAAATTGAAGGCGGACATATCGGTTACAGTATTCGACCGAGTGAAAGAAAAAAAGGATATGGAAAGCGTCAATTAGCTTTAATGTTGCATGAATGCCGCTGGATGGCGTATTCGCGTGTCATGGTTACTTGTGATTATGACAATATTGGATCTTATAAGATCATTGAAGCAAATGGAGGCATTTTAACAGGAAATGCTATTTCACCACGTTCGCAAAAAAAAGTTTTACATTATTGGATTGACCTTTAAAATTAAGTTAGTCACCCACTATCAAAAACTATCAAAACAATATGAATAAGTACAAACTTCACAACTTTATTTGTATGTTCGTGTTTTGTTTACTAAAATAATATTATGATCAATTTGAAATTTAAAAAGGAGGTTGTTTTATGATAACCGCTCAGAGTATTCTGGAATTAAAAGGTAACGATGTTTGGACAATTTCTCCTGAAGATTCGGTCTATGATGCCTTGAGGTTAATGGCCAGGGTGGATGTTGGTGCGCTTTTAGTCATGGAAGGTGACAGGTTAGTTGGCATGTTATCTGAACGTGATTATGCCCGAAAAGTAATCCTTTTCGGTAAGACATCGAAGGAAACAAAAGTTAAAGAAATTATGACCGAAAAAGTTATTTCAATCCATCCTATGCAAATCAGCGAAGAATGTATGGAAATAATGACAAAGAACCATATTCGCCACCTGCCAGTCGTAGTAGATGGTCAAGTTCTTGGTGTCATATCGATTGGTGATGTCGTTAAAACAATCATGCACAAACAGCGTGAAAAAATTCGCGATTTGACGGAAAAAGTATTTCATACAGAATCCTGATTTTTTTAAGCTAAAACTTCAAAAAACCCTGAATAAATCAGGGTTTTTTATTGCATTTTATACAATGTAGAGCCGAAAGCATATTTTCGTTTTGCTTTGCAGCAAGGTTAAAGGCAGACTATAATTAAGTCCACATCACCTTTTGGAGGTTTCAATGACTGGTTCAAGAATCGTGAGGGCACCACGTGGGACACAACTCACTTGTAAATCCTGGCTAACAGAAGCAGCATATCGCATGATTCAGAACAATTTAGATCCGGAAGTCGCTGAAAGACCTGAGGACCTGGTTGTATATGGCGGAAGAGGACAAGCCGCCCGATCCTGGGAAGCGTTTGATGCTATTCTGGAAACCTTAATCAATCTGGAAAATGATGAGACATTACTGGTTCAATCCGGGAAACCTGTAGCAGTATTTAAATCACATCCGGATGCCCCTCGTGTATTAATCGCCAATTCAAATCTTGTTCCCCATTGGGCTACACAACAACATTTTGATGATTTGGCGAAAAAAGGCTTAATCATGTTTGGGCAAATGACTGCCGGATCATGGATTTACATCGGAACACAAGGGATATTACAAGGGACCTATGAAACGCTAGGTGCTTTGGCGAAACAAAAAGGTTGGAATTCATTAGCGGGGAAATTTGTGCTTACAGCCGGGTTGGGAGGTATGGGCGGTGCGCAACCGCTGGCGATCACAATGAATGGTGGTGTTGGCTTGTGCGTGGAAGTTGATCCGACACGTGCCCAAAAAAGAAAAGATATTGGTTATGTTGATCTGGTTGTCGATACGTTAGAAGAAGCGATGACCCTGGTTGAAGAAGCAATAAATCAAAAACGACCCTTATCAATCGGATTGATCGCTAATGCTGCAGATATTTATCCAGAACTGGTCATTCGAGGAATCACACCGGATGTTGTTACCGATCAAACGTCTGCTCATGACGTCTTAATGTATGTACCCAAAGGATTGGATGTCAATCAAGCCAATGCGTTGAGGAAACAAGACCCAATTTCGTATGAAAAAAAATCAATGGAATCGATGGCTATTCATGTTCAGGCTATGTTGGAAATGCAAAAAAGGGGAGCCGAGGTTTTTGATTACGGGAATAATATTCGACAACGGGCATTCGATTATGGCGTAAAAGATGCTTTTAACTTTCCCGGATTTGTTCCTGCATATATTCGCCCACTTTTTTGTGAAGGTAAAGGTCCATTTCGGTGGGTCGCACTATCCGGAGATCCTGAAGATATTTATCAAACGGATAAAGCAATTGCAGAGCTTTTCCCGGAAGATGAACATTTGCAGCGTTGGTTAAAACTCGCCCGCGAAAAAGTTCCTTTTCAAGGTTTACCATCCCGTATTTGTTGGTTGGGTTATGGGGAAAGATTGAAAGCAGGATTAAAATTTAATGAATTGGTCAAAAACGGTATTGTTAAAGCGCCAATCGTCATTGGAAGAGACCATTTGGATGCAGGATCCGTTGCTTCGCCAAATCGGGAAACGGAATCCATGCTGGATGGTACGGATGCTGTCAGCGATTGGCCATTGTTGAATTTGATGATCAACGCTGTTGGAGGCGCAACCTGGGTTTCATTCCATCATGGCGGTGGTGTTGGTATTGGATTTAGCCAACATGCCGGTATGGTAATAGTGGCCGATGGAACGGAAGATGCAGCCAGACGACTCACCCGTGTTCTGACGAGTGACCCAGGCATGGGAGTAGTCAGACATGCAGACGCTGGATATAATCAAGCTATTGATGCAGCAAAAAGACATGGCATTCATATGCCGATGGTGAAAGGAACAAGAAAATAAATCGCAAGTTACGATTCTTCTGGTTTTTAATAGCCATTTCTGCCGGCACATTGGTCGGGGTGTATTTTGGATGGATTCACACTCCCCAAACAATATCCAACACCTCGCTTTCGGCATTACGGGCAGATTATGCCACTGATTATGTATTAATGGTTGCGGAGACTTATGAAGAAAATAATGATCTTGCGTTAGCATCCTATCAACTTGCATATTTAGGTGGAGAAAAACCACTTTTTTTTGTGCAAAAAGCCATCATTAGCGGAGAATCACTTGGGTATACTGTTGAAGATATGGTTTCTTTGGCAACTTTGGCAAGCGCATTCCAGACTCTAGATAACCCCGTTAAAACGCCATGAATTCTAAATATCGCGAAGAAAGGCATCGACCTCCATTTTATCTGCTTACGGGAATTATCCTGGGGTTGATTATTGGATTCGCATTTTCCTTCTATTTATTTCCTATAGAATATTCGAATGTACCTCCTGAAACATTGCAATCCGTTGACAAAGACCAATATCGCTTAATGATCGCATATGCTTATCATGCCAACCAGGATATTGGCAGGGCTAAAGCACGCCTTGGTTTACTTAGGGAAGACAATTTGGAAGAAATTTTACTTAATCAGGCACAAAGAAGTGAGCGAAGAAATGATGCTCAAATATTGCTTTCTTTGTATGACGTTTTACTGAAAAGTTCAACTATAGAAGCGTCAAATCCGCAAATTCCTACTCAAACAAAAATTCCAACTTTACCTGGTACAGTGGTAATAACAACGACACCGAGTACTTCAGAATCAATTACCGCCACGATCCAGACTGTAAAGACAGCCACATCAAAGCCAACCCAACCTGCCGTGACAAAAACTGTCTTTCCAACCCAGACAATTGTGGCTGGTGCTACGATTCCATTCCGTTTGGTTGAGCAAAAAACAGTATGCGACCCAAATTCTAATGAACCATCCATTCAAATCGAGGTTCTTGATAAGGAAAATAAACCAATCGCGAATATTCGCATTTTAATCAACTGGGAAGGTGGTCAGGATATTTTCTTCACAGGTTATTTTCCGGAAATTAGCGTTGGTTACGCAGATTTCTTAATGGAACCAAATATCTCTTATAGTGTTCAAGTCGGAGAAATTGGCGAAATAGTAAACCAAATCATAACCCCAGAATGTGAAAATGATTCTGGTGAGAAATATTGGGGAAATATTTCTTTATTGTTTGGCGAACCTTAAACAATAATTTCTACTTTTTTCCAAATTTGACTTGTTGCAATACGGCTTGATAGTCCTCTATATTCGGTGGATTGAGCGCAATGATGGATTCCAACGTTTCGATGGCACCCCAGGTATCACCCTGGTCAAGCAATTTGTCTGCAATTTGATCCATTTGATCAACAGCTTTAATCGTCATGTCAACCCGCAAATACGCTTCAGCCAGCCGACGGCGCAAATCAATCTGAGTAGGTCGTTCATTAACCAACTCGAGGAGAAAAGCAATCGAATCTTTATTTTTCTTCTGAGATTCCAGAATTTTGACATAATCATCGATCTCTTTTAAAGCAGCTGCATCCTGGGATAATCGAAAATTAATATCGATTAATTGCAAACGGGAAGCTTTTTCTTCCGGTTGTAATGATCTTAATTGTTCAAAGATTCGCAGAGCCTGGCGCCAATCCAATCGCTGCATATCAATATCTGCAATCTTAGTCAGGATTTGAACTGCCCATTTTCGATTGGTACGCGATTGTTGTGCTAATCGTAACGCGGAAAGGTATGATTGTCTTGCCTGATCCAATTCCGCCAAACGGTAATAAACCTCTCCTAAATCCAAATATTCAGAAATAGCTTCATCGACGCGATCATGTGATGACAATAATTCGATCAGATTATTTCTTAACCCCAATTCCATTGGAACCATTTCGGAAACACGTTTGTAGACCCTGATTGCCTGATCAATTTCACCACGCACTTCATACAATTCAGCTACCAGTGTGAATTTTGTGACTGCTTTTTGAATATGCCCCTCAGCGATTAAAAGATCACCCATTTGTAAATGAAGTGGAAGGTATGTCGGAGCGTAATGCAATGCATTAAACGCAACCTCCATGGCTGC
>CAZPIM010000009.1:36291-50649 GCA_964586385.1 uncultured Anaerolineaceae bacterium | reverse complement strand
TCATCGGACTGATCGAAAAGCATTTTTGCCAATTCTTCCAATGCCATTTGTCTTGCTTCGGCAACCGGGTCCATATGGTTTCCATTATTCGAACCTTCAGATTCAGTCAATTGTTGAAGATTTGATAAACGTGTTGGTTTGGTTGGGCTGCTTCGCGTTTTTCGAGGACCTGGGAGCGGTTGGTTTGTTTTCAGCAACCGCATCGCATTCTGGACTTCATTACTATCCGGGGCAATTTGTAAACAGTATCGAACTGCTTGTATTGCCTTCCCGGGATCGCCTTCAGCCTGCATCAATGCGGCTGCGGCTAAATATTCACGAGCAGCTTCTTGTTTCTTGCCCATTTTATCGAAAATCATAGCCAATCTTGTTCTGGCATTAAGATTCTCCGGGTCATTTGAAATTACATTTACCCAACTCTCAATGGATTTATCAACATCTCGGGCTTTTAATTGTAATTCGGCTGCTTGCATTCCTGTCTTTACAGCTTCTCGTGTTCTGCCCATATTTTCGTAAATTTTTGTCATTTTTTCATATGGGACTGGATCATTTGGAGAAATTGAAGAAACTTTTTGGTATTGTGCCAATGCTCCTTCGTAATCTTCCATTTCAAGAAACGAAAGTCCCAAACTTAACAATGCCATTGGGTCATTTGGGTATTCTTCCAATGCCTGACGGTAAAAATTTGCAGCGTCAGACCACTTTTGATCCCAGGCAGCTGAATGCCCTTGATTCATAGCTGTATGAAATGCTTGCAGATCTCCACTCATACTTTCCATCCTACTTTATTTATGATAATAAATTCAACGATCCCCAGTCCCTACCTGATTTTGCTTCGGTTGAAAGTGGAATGGAAAGCTTATATGCATTCTCCATCACACCTTTAACTAAAGCAGCAGTTTCAATCAATTCATCTTTAGGGCATTCCAATAATAATTCATCATGCACCTGTAACATTAATTTTGCATTCAGATTTGCCTTTTGTAAAGCGTTTGGAAGCTGAATCATTGCTATTTTAAGTATATCAGCAGCTGTGCCTTGTATGGGTGCATTTATCGCTTCTCTTTCCTCGCGATTACGAACATTCATGTTAGTTGCCGTGGCGAGATTTGGGAAATATCTTCTTCTTCCCAGAAGCGTTTCAACATATCCTTGTTTTGCTGCAATCAGCCTGATTTCATCCAAATATTTCTTTACACGGGGGAATTGATTGAAATAAGCTTTAACGAAGTTTTCCGATTCTGCTAAAGTAAGTCCTGTTGTCCTGCTTAAACCGAACGGGCTCATACCATACATTAATCCAAAATTGATCGCTTTGGCATGACGACGCTGTTGACCGGTTACTTCTTTTAGCGGGATACCGTACACGGCTGCTGCTGTTGTGGCATGAATATCCTGGCCCGCCCGAAAGGCTGCTAACATTGCCTCATCACCCGACATGTGCGCTACGATTCGTAATTCAATTTGAGAATAATCAATAGATAAAAGGGTAAGCCCAGGTGAGGCGATAAATCCACAGCGTACTTTCTTCCCAATTTCTGTGCGGGTAGGAATATTTTGCAAATTCGGATTGATGGAAGCCAATCGGCCGGTAACAGAGCCGGTTTGGCTATAAGAAGTATGAACTCGTTCAGTTCGAGGATTTACCTGAAGAGGTAATGCCAGCACATACGTGGATTGTAATTTGGATAACTCGCGATATTCCAGTATAGAATCAACAACCGGGTGTGACCCCTGTAATTGTTCCAATACTTCAAAATTCGTAGAATAATGACCACTGGCAGTCTTCTTTTTATTCGGTGAACTCAATCCCAAAGTTTCAAATAATGCAACCGATAATTGTTGTGTGGAATTTATGTTAAATTTGTTGCCAACCATTTCGTAAATCTTATTTTCGATTTCAGAAAGACGGTCTGCTAATTCTGTTTTCATTTCAGCAAAAAGATTCAAATCCAATTTAATTCCGTGCTTTTCCATTGCGACAAGCACGGGTATCAAAGGCATTTCAATATTCTTAAAAATATCTTCTGCGTTGTTTTTCTTAAGTGTTTCCTGCAATAATGGCATTAATCGGAGTGGTACAACAGCATCAGCCGCAGCGTATGGTGCGACCTTTTCGGCAGGAACATCCGACATTAGTATTTGATTTTTGCCGGTCCCGATTAAACTTTCGATTCGGATCATTTCCATTCCCAGATATTGCTCTGCCATATCCTTCAAACCAAGGCTATAGGAGGACGGATCCACCAACCATCCTGCAATCATCGTATCGAATGAATATGGTTGCACCTCAATACCATAATTGGAAAAAACTAATGCATCATATTTTAAATTGTGGCCAATTTTGGGAATTTTATTATTTTCCATGACTGGTTTTAATGCATCTACAACTTCCAAAATCGATAATTGTTGTTCTTCGGTTTGATGACCAACCGGAATATAATAGCCGACTTCCGGATCAACAGCTAATGAAATTCCAACCAAATCCGCCAACATGGGGTCCGTGTTTGTGGTCTCCGTATCAAAGCTGATATGTTCTGCTTTTTTTAATGTTTTTATCAGTTCTTTTAAATCCGAACTGGTATTGATCAGGGTCGTTTTCGCATCAGCAGCAGGAGTAATGCCAATTTTCTCCAATGGTTCACCAAACAAGGAAAGTTGTTGAGAAGGACCAAACGTATCAGCAATGGCACTCAAGTCACGCAGTCTGCCAATTAAGGTGCGAAATTCAAGTTTTTTGAAAATATTTTCAACAGCTTTAAATTCCAAATGGCTGGTACTGGCTTTCTCCAGGTCTAACAGAATCTCTACTCCCTGGTCAATGCGTGCCAGGTCACGACTCATGTATGCAGAAGCTTTTCCATCTTCCAATTTTGTTCGATAACGAGGAGCAATTTCTTCGATATGCTCATAAATTGAATCCAGCGTTTGGTATTCCTCCAATAATTTCAGTGCAGTTTTCTCTCCAACACCTGGAACACCGGGTATATTATCAGACGAATCTCCCATCAATGCCTTAAGATCCACGATCTGGTCCGGTCGCACACCCATTTTTACGACCACATCTTTTTCATTGTAGTCTCTGGCATCTGCCATGGATTTTCCAGGCAAATTCACCAGGATTCTGTCATTAACTAATTGCAACAAATCCCGATCACCCGTGATGATCTTTACACCCAAACCATGTTGGACAGCCTGCCTGGCGATGGTACCAAGCACATCATCCGCTTCTGCTCCTTCTTTTTCGAGGCGTGGAATATCAAAAGCATCAATGATTTCACGGATGCGATCAATCTGTTCACGCAATTCATCAGGCATTTTTGCCCTGGTAGCTTTATATTCCGGGAATATTTCGTTTCGAAATGTTTTCCCGGTATCAAATGCAACCGCAAGATATTCCGGTTTTTCTTTTTCTAATAAACGTAAAATAACGCTCATAAATCCATAAATTGCAGCAGTAGGTTCACCGGTTGCAGTTTGAAGACTCTCACCAAAACTCGACATGGCAAAAAATGTACGGTAAGCCAGAGCATGTCCATCTATGAGATAAAGTGTAGGAGGCATAGTACCCTTTCTTTGGGTAGAAATTAATAAAATAATTTTATCCTGTTTTTACTGATTCTTAAAAATAAGGTCTCAGATTCTTGGAGTGACGGATAAACCCTGATAACGTCGAGTCTGTTTTATATATTCTGCGACCATTGGTTTCGATGGTGAAAAACTTTCGTTCATGAGCATATATCCAGGTGCCCAAAAATCGTTAGAAGGATTTTCCTGGAAAAAGAAAGGTAAATCTTTCATAATTCGTTTTGAGGTTTCTTTGCGAATTCTAGCAATTATTTTGTTTGGAGCAATAGTTGAAGGGGCGATGATAGACCAGGAGATATAAAGTGGTCGAACAATCAATCGATCAAGTCGCCAACCAAAAGCCAAACATAAATTTGGGATCCATTCTGCTAATTTTTTCGCCAGGCTATTGGTCAAATAATGATTCGGAAATCTGGGAATAAGTAAAAATGTATAGTTCAGACTTACATGTCCGACCAAGTGGCTTTCTGGTAATTCTGAGGCTTGTGAGCTTGAGACTCCGGTTTTCCGGGGTTGAGTCTTCCCTAATAGATCTTCCATTGGATTGGGTGCTTGAGGTTTAATTACTGAATCAAGTGGGGTTTCTATTTCTGAAACGGACTGCCGGATGATATTCATTGCGCTTTTTGGGGTTGGCCTGGTCTCAGATAGTAATTCTTCAACCGGCGATTCTGATCCCGTTGGATTAATTTGATCTTTTTCTTCGTCCCATGGGAAAGTGATATCAGCCAGGAAATTTAATTCATAATCTTTTTGAACATCGACGATGTTTTTTTCTTCGTTGTCTTTTAAGCCCGGGTTTTCGAGGGAATCGTCCTGTTGGAAGGTTTGTTCTTCTATTTCATTTGGAAATTTGCTTTCTGAAATTACTTCCTTTTGTGCCCCGTTTTCCCAACTTTCAGCTTCATTAATCCAATCCGACAAAAAATCATGCGTCAGTATTCCTGATCCTAACGAAAAATCATTCCGTGTTTGGTCATGCCCGGCTTCCAAATCATTCACCTGCCCGGATGAAGCTTCACTTTTCTGAGAATCTTCGAAATGATCTTCCTGTGAGTCAGCAACCAATGCATCTACCGTCATTATTTCGGATTCGTCTGAACTTGGTTTATCTTTGTTCCCTGTATCCAAATTTAGAGGAGTATCTGTCTGAATTTCAATAGAATTTTCAGTCATTAACCCATCTGAATCGCCCTCAATACTGACTGCCATTTTTGGCATGTCCCCATTTTCCATCGTTCGATAATAGGTGGGATCCTTCAAAAATTTTGTCACAGAATTTATTTGTGACTTCGCTTTTTCCAATGGAACTTGACCATCGAAAACCATCACCAATTTATCGCTCTCATTAATTGATTTGATATAAATTAAATAATGATCAGGATCCCCCGTAAAGCGTTTATATCGAATCAAATCCACGTGTTGCGGGTATAGACGTCGACTTTCCAGAAAAGCGCTGATATCCAGGGTAACAAAATCTCCGAGGTTCCCTGTACTGGCGTAAGGCAAATTGTTTACAAAGTAAATGATTTGTTTTGCTTCACATTTATTTAATACATATTCAAGGCTTGGAATTAAATCCTCTAAATTGTGGGTGAAGACGACTTTTTGATCAACTTGTGGAAATGCAGCTGCATTATTTTCATCAATTGCGAATAAAACATTGATTTCTTTAAAGAACATAGGCAGATAAAATGGTTTTTCAAAAAACAAATCGACATTGATCTGCTGCTTGATTAAGTTGTGGTCTTCTGAGCCAGAAGCAAAAACAATCGTTTTTATAAATGGAAATTTTGATTGCAATCGATCTACAGATGTTACCCAATTCTGGTCTTTAAGATCAACATCAATGATCAAAAGATCCAGCGGTTTGTCCATATCGATTTTTTTTAGGTCATCCGGATGATAGGCAGATTGAACATGATATTCAATTTTCTCTGCGAGTGAGATCTTGATTAAATCCCCAAATGCAGGTTGTGAGCTGATAACCAACACCCATTTTTCCACATAAAAAGTTTAGCACTTACATTCTCGTTATTCAAGCAAAATGAGACCGCAATCAGTTGCCACCACCCTTCAAATGGTTGTCACTTGTCACTTAATCAACTTGTGAGATAATAATCAAATGCAGATTCGCTAAAAAGAGGATAGTTCATGGAATTCAAAACGGTTTGTGTAATCGGATTAGGTTATATTGGTTTGCCAACTGCATCTACATTTGCGAAAGCAGGTTTGAAGGTGATTGGCGTGGATGTAAATCCACTGATTATTGAAAGTCTGCAAAATGGGCAAGTTCATATTTACGAACCCGGATTAGGAACTCTCGTTCAGGATGCAATTAAAACCAATAATCTTGTAATATCTTCACATCCTGTTCCGGCAGATGCTTTTATCATCGCAGTGCCTACGCCATTCTATGAAGATAAAAAAGCCGATCTCTCATTTGTAAAATCGGCGGCGGAATCAATCATTCCTTACCTGGAAAAAGGAAATCTTGTCGTTTTGGAATCGACATCCCCTCCATTGACGACAATCAATGTTCTTATTCCTATATTGGAACAATCCGGTTTAAAAGCAGGTGTTGATTTTTCTGTGGCATATTCACCAGAACGGGTTTTGCCAGGACAAATTTTACGGGAATTGATCGAAAATGCGCGTGTCATCGGAGGTATTGATCAAAATTCAGCCGAAGCTGGCAAAATACTTTATCAGACCTTTGTAAAAGGAGAAATTATCACCACCACTGCAACAACTGCAGAAATGGTGAAATTAATGGAAAATACATACCGCGATGTAAATATTGCCATTGCTAACGAATTTGCACGTTTGTCAGATCGATTTGGTGTTGATATTTGGGAAGCAATTCAAATTGCAAATTTACACCCACGGGTTAATATTTTAAATCCAGGTCCGGGTGTAGGTGGTCATTGTATCTCGGTTGACCCCTGGTTTTTGGTCGAAGCTGCACCTGATTTATCACAATTAATTCGATCAGCCCGTACTGTGAATGACGGTCAGCCTGATTTTGTAGTGGAAAAAATCGAAGAAATACTTGGGGACATAAAAGGGAAAAGGATCGCAGCTCTGGGTTTAGCTTACAAACCTGATGTAGACGATTTGCGAGAAAGCCCGGCTATAGATGTAGTTCGACTTTTATCAGAAGCAGGTGCTTTCGTTACTGCTTACGAACCTTTCAAACCTGATTTTCAAATTGCACCTGCGATGATGGCAAAGAATTTGGAAGATGCGCTTAATCATGCCGATTTGATTTTGTTATTGGTAAATCATAAACAATTTACTGAAATTGACCCAAATCAGATCTTAAATTGTACCAAAACCAGGGTAATTTTTGATACGGTCGGTGGATGGAAACCAGAAATCTGGAAATCCGCAGGGTTTGAAATGCATCGATTAGGTGTCTCGGAAAGGGATTTGGGATCATGACGGGTGAAAAACTTCGGCTTCTCACTATTTTTGGAACACGACCGGAAGCTTCGAAAATGTGTCCTGTGGTATTGGCTGCTCAAGCCGACCCAAACATAGAATCGTTGCTCTGTGTCACAGCACAACATCGTCAAATGCTGGATCAAGTCCTGGATGCATTCCAGGTTGTTCCCGATTTTGATTTAAATTTAATGCAACCTGATCAAAGTCTTGCTCAAATCACCGCTTCCATTTTGCAAAATTTGGACCCGGTATTAAAACGCGTTAAACCGGATTGGGTTCTTATTCAGGGTGATACCACCACGGTGATGGCAGCTTCTATTTTATGTTATTACAATCGAATCAAAATTGGTCATGTGGAAGCTGGTTTACGTACCGGAGATAAATGGCAACCATTTCCGGAAGAAATAAATCGAAAGATCGCCGGTGTTGTAGCAGATTTACATTTAGCTCCAACTGAACATAGCCGTCAAAATCTTTTACATGAAGGTGTCAATCCAAACAGAATTGTTGTTACTGGTAATCCTGCAATTGATGCATTAAGGATCATCACCTCTCAACCTATGCCTTTGGAAGTTAGTAAATTATTGTCAGAGCATGAAATTCACGAAAATGGTAAACAACTGATTTTGGTTACAGCGCACCGTCGCGAGAATTTTGGAAAACCATTGGAAGATATTTGTGCTGCATTAAAGTTTTTAGCGATTAAGTACAAAGAACAATATCATTTCCTTTATCCAGTTCATTTAAATCCACATGTACAAGAACCGGTTTATCAATTATTGTCCAATGTTTCGAATATTACACTCATCCCACCTTTAGATTATTTGCCAATGGTGCATTTACTGAAAAAAGCAAAGCTCGTATTGACAGATTCAGGAGGAATTCAGGAAGAAGCAGCTGGTCTTGGAAAACCAACACTGGTTATGAGAGAAGTCACCGAACGTCCAGAAGGTGTTTCATCCGGAATTTTACGTTTGGTCGGGACAGATCCAAAACGAATTATCAGTAATACGATTCAATTGCTGGAAGAAGAACAAACTTACCAAACAATGTCGCGGGCTAAAAATCCATTTGGTGATGGATACGCGGCAGAAAAAATCATAAAAGCAGTTTTGGATTTTAAGGATTAATGAATTCATGATTACTTTTTCGGATAAGATTGAAAACAGTATTGCAATAATCCCCAGATTATCCGGATTAGGCGGACCAACTTCTTTTCAGAATAAGATTCTTCAAGGATTTGAGAATCATGGTGTACGTGCCCATTATCAAATAAACGACCCATCAACTAAAGCGATTCTGGTGAATGGTGGTACAAAACACCTTTATGCAATCTGGAAAGCACATAAAAAAGGAATCAGGATCGTTCAAAGATTGAACGGAATGAATTGGATCCATCGCAAAAAAGATACCGGTATCAGACATTATTTGCGCAGTGAGTATGGGAATTGGAACTTATCGTATATTCGTAAACATTTCGCTGACCATATTGTCTATCAGTCCGGTTTTTCTAAAAACTGGTGGGAATCAAAATATGGGACTGTTGAGGCGGAATCTACCATTATTTATAATGGTGTTGACCTGAATTATTACAATCCGAATGGTCAACATCTTCGCCCAAACGATCATATCCGTGTCTTAATGGTTGAAGGTCATCTTGGCGGGGGGCACGAAGAAGGCCTTGTTAATGCGGTAAAACTGGTCGTAAACCTGAGTGAGCGCTTTTCGCAACTTGTGGAATTGATGGTTGTGGGCGATGTGCCATATTTCTTAAAAATGCAAATTGAGTCCGTCAGTAATGCCTGGATCACCTGGGCAGGAATATTATCACATGAACATATTCCTGCTTTCGACAGATCGTCACATATTCTTTTTTCTGCAGATATAAATGCTGCCTGTCCAAATTCTGTTATTGAAGCACTTGCCTGTGGACTCCCTGTAGTGGCTTATGCGACCGGAGCTTTACCGGAGATGTTAGAACAAGATGCCGGCAGAGTGGCGGAGTATGGCGGAAACCATTGGGAATTGGAACCTGCAAATATTAATGCCTTATCCGATGCCGCATTAAAACTAATTCAAAGACTGCCTTATTACCGGAAGTGTGCCAGAGCAAGAGCCGAGTCAACCTTCAGTCTTGACCAAATGGTAGATCAATATACGCATGTTTTACTGCCAAATTAATCAAAACTAGTTAGAACATTCATTAATATATTTTCTCTGACTTAAAAATCCTCTATAATTTTTGAAATTGTTTTCTTAAAAAAAGAGGATTTAAACATGGATGGAGACAAATTCGCTGCCAAAAGAGAGAGACCCGGGTTTTCCGTTGCTTACGGAATAAATCCTAAACAAAAGAAGGGGCTTTTAGCGTGGGAGTGGGTCTCTGAAAGAATGCTTAATGCTCGTAATTATTGGATATCCAGTACCAGATCGGATGGACGACCACATGTCGCCCCGGTTTGGGGAGTATTTCATGACGATGTCGTTTATTTTGGAACTGGTGAAACATCTTTAAAAGCCAGGAATTTGTTAAATAATTCATTTTGTGTTGTGCATTTGGAAAGCGGTGATGAGACCGTAATTTTTGAAGGCAAAGCAACAGTCATTAAAGACCGGGAAACACTTGGGAAAATTTCGACAATTTATGGGAAAAAATATCCCGGCTACGAACCTCCTCCTGAATTTGAACCTGGAACAATAGTTTTTGCTATACATCCTGTCACAGTTTTCGCCTGGCAGGAAGCAGACTTTCTTAACACGCCTACACGGTGGACGTTCCCTTCATAAGCGAAATCAGGAATGAAAAATGCAACCTAAAATTTTGGAGAAATTACAAAATTGTTGTTTTTTCAATTTAAAATAACAGCTATAATGTGATTTCACCTAAAACCCCATTAACTAAAAAAATATTAAACATTTACTTTTCTTTGAAGGTGTACCATCGAACTCGTTTATGAACCAGTAACTTGGCCACTCATACTCTCCATCATCATTTCTGGATTCCTGGCTTTTTATGCATTTCAGAAACGAGAAATAGCAATGTCCAGGTCATTTGCTTTATTGATGACTTTCACTACTTTGTGGACCTTGTGCTATGTTCTCGGACTCTCCAGCCCGAATTTGGAGGGAAAGATTTTTTGGCTGCGGGTTAAATATATCCCCAGTACGATTACACCCATTATCTGGTTTTATTTCTCCTTACATTTCACCCAAAGTAAACAATGGTTCAATAACCAAAAATTACGTATTTTTGCAACAATATACACCATCACAACATTGGTGATTGTATTTACCAGTGATTTTCATGGTTTCATGTGGAAAGATGTTTGGATTAAACCTGGATTCCCTGAAGAAGAAGTCATTCATGGATTCTACTTTTGGATATATTTAGCAGTATCTTATATTGCTCTCCTCATGACATTTTTTGTGTATTTCAAATTTTATACAAAAACATCAAAAATTTATAAAAAACAAGCCTTAACGATGGTTCTCGGCAGTGTCGTTCCGATGCTCGCTTCGATCACTTTTTTGTTTCTAAAATTAGATCTTGTCCCATTATTAGACGAGACAATTTTTTCATTTCTGATTTCAGAAATTTTATTCAGCTGGTCCCTTTTTGGATTTCGCTCATTTGAATTAATACCGATCGCTCATGATTTGGTTATTCAAAATATGAATATCGGTTTAATCGTTTTTGACAAGAACAATAAAATTGTAGAAATAAATCCCCTTGCGCGACGATTAATGAAATTAAAAATCGATCAAGTCATTGGTGAATCAGCTAATATCGTTTTTAAAGATCAGGATGATATTTTTGTGATGAATGATGTCCGCGATGAAGTCGAAATCGAAATTATTCAAAGAAGTGATCAGGAAAATCGCTACTTTAATATCCACCAATCTCCAATTTATGATAAGAAATTTGGGCTTTCCGGCAGAATCATGCTGATTACGGATATATCGGAACGAAAGAAAAACGAAATTATTCTCAGTAATTACGCCACTATTGATGAATTAACCAGGATCTTTAATCGAAGACATTTCTTCATACTTGCTGAAAAAGAATTAACTAGGGCAAAAAGATACAATCGCCAGGTTTCCATTATTATTTTTGATATCGATTCCTTTAAGATGTTCAATGATGTTTATGGGCACATGATGGGTGACCAGGTTATTTCCCATGTGGCATCGAAAATCAAAGCTGCTATTCGGGATTCTGATATTTTCGGCAGATTTGGTGGTGATGAGTTTATTTGTCTTTTCCCGGAAATTACGCAAGACGGAGCAATAAAAACAGTTCAAAGAATTCAGGAAATACTACAGAAAAATGTATTTGTTTACGAAGGGGAATCATTTCCAATCTCTATGAGTTTTGGAATTTCCCATTGGCAGGGTGAACAAGAAATTAATATGGAAACTTTAATCAAACATGCAGATTTTGCCCTTCTTCACGCAAAAAAACAAGGAAAAAATTGTTTTAAGCTTTGGGAAGAAGTACCTGCAAGAGAAAAATAAATTATTCTGTCATTTCTATTCCGGATTGATCATATTTCCCATAAACAAGATCAGACCACTTTCACTATCCCGGATTAAGAAGATGAATGGATGGTCAAAAACCATTAGAACTGGTTCCTCTTCCGGCATAGCACTGGTTGCTTCCATGATAACAGCCGTAGCTGCTGCCGCTTCAGTTCCTTCTTCATCTACTGCGACAAAAGCTTTATGGATCACATTGCTGATAAATAATGGGTCTGATCCCGGTTCATACATGCCTGAAAAATCTGCATCTGTTGGTGAAAATGGACTGATCATCCCCAAATCTTGTAAAGCTGAACTGACTGAAAAGCTCGAATCAAATTTAAATTTCGGCATTTTTAATATCAACTGACCATTTTGAAAATCCTCAAAGGCTTGAGTTAACGAGTCCGGATCCAACCCTTGTCCAAATTCAGACAATTCAGACGATAATGGCATCAACAAGACCATGCTATATCTTGAATTTACGTAAGGAATTTCCACCATTTGAACATCATTGGATTTTATAAACCTATAATTGTTGTGAATTTCCATCATTGGTACCGATACTATTGTCTTTTCATTTACAAAAAAATCAGCTGGTTTTGTGAGGTCTTTGACAAATTCATCCTGCCAGGCAGCATTGAAATAGATCGCATTGGTAAGGACCAAACGCGTTAATTCATTTAATGCACCTTGTGGAATAAGATCTTTTATTTTCTCTTCTGTCTGATCTTCGACCCAATCATTAATCATTATTCTGGCTTTTTCGTTTGCGGTTTTAAAATCCACCAATTGCATTCCGGCACCATAAGATTCAGCCAGTAAATCCAGAAAAGTGGTCTTGAACGCATAATCCGATTGCCCCCAAAGCGCATTTGCGACATTTAACTGAAAAGATGATTCCTGGTCTTTTAACCACTCCGGAATGATGTAAAGACTTTGATCGAGTCCATTAATTTGGGTATGGATTTGATTTTGAGGAAGATCATAATGTAAGACCTGTGCCATTTCCTGTTCTGTATTGCCGGCAGCGCCTGCTAACGTCATAGAAAGTGCAAGAGATATGCTATATGGTGAAAAGAACAGATTTCCATCCTGTTGTGTAGAAAGCAAATGGAAAAGATCAAAACCAAAAGCATTCATTTGCTCGGCAACAGGTGAATAATCAGCTGGATCAGATATCAAAGATTGGCGTTCTTTCAAAGAGAAGGCGGGTTGAATCTCATCCAGAGAAGGTCTTGGGATTGCAGTCGGTAAACTCACCGATTGGGTTGGATCAATAGTTTCGATTGGTTCAGTTGTTGGCACGATTGACGCGGTACACGAAACTGAACCGATTAATATACTACATAACAAAAAAGTTGAAATTATTTTTTTCATCTCAACAACTCCTATTTTTCAAATATTCCACTTTCATTTGGATTCAAAATCTGACCTAAAAACAGAATGGAACCACTTTTAGTATCACGAATGAAAAACAAAAATGGGTGATCAAATGTTATTTTTTGTGGTTCGGAAGGATTAAATCCTTTACCCAGCATAATAACTGCCGTTGCTGCCGCAGCTTCCGTTCCTGCTTCATCCACTGCAATCACGGCCTGGTGGATTACCTGGTCGATGTAAAGATCTTTCCCCTCCGCCATCGCTGAAAAATCCGCCAAATTTGGATCAAAAGCTTGGTTCATGCCTAATTTTCCAAGAACCTTATTCAATTGAAATTTATTCTCAACTTTGAAACGCGGGATTTGAAGTTCAACTTCTCCCCAGGTTTCCTGACTGATCAAATCGGAGATCATTGATTCGTCCAATGCAGATACAAAAGTTTCATATGATTTGCTTTCCGGCATTAACAAAACCATAGCCAAATCGTCTCCAATATATGGAATTTCGACCATTGCAACCTGATCGGTGACCAAATAAGGGAGATTAATTGTTTTTTCCATCATATCGACATCCACCACCTGTTGATCTATCTTAAAAAAGGATTGTTTGGTGGTAAATTCGGTGTTAAAAGCCTGCTTCCAGGGAGCATTCAGATAAATTGCATTAACCAAAACCATCCTGGTGAGAGTTTTGATCGCCCCTTCAGAAATTAATTCAATAATCTTTTGGTTGGTGTTTTCTGCCACCCAATGATTAATTTCCAATCGCGAAGGTTCCGGAAAACCATTGAAATCTATCGTGTGTAATCCGCTGCCATAGAATGAAGATAATAAATCAAGGTAAGCACTATTAAACAGGTAATCCTGTTGTGCCCAAACAGCATTCGTCAATCTGAGCATATAGTCCGGTGAATTAGCCTGAATTTCTTTTGTTCTGGTCGCTAACCATTGATCGAGGGTATTCCAGTTTTGATGAAATGAAGGATCATCCTGATTAATTCCCAGAATCGTTCGCATTTCTTCTGCGGTTTGACCTCCCGCACCGGCGTAAGTCATTGCCAAAGCTAAAGAAATGGAATGCGGTGAGAAAATCATATTTTGACCCGGATTCTCACTTCTTAATTGTTGGAATATTGCCACAGCAAACTCGTTATTTGCTTGGACAAAATTTTCCAATTGAAGATCAGATTGTAATAATAAAGTCTGGCGTGGCAATGGAGAATTCAGATAATTCGAAGTCAATTTCACCTCTTCAGGTTGATGATCAGGTTCTGATATTGGAATCTTCAGGTCGGAGTTAACATTGGGAGGAACCGGTAATTCCGTTTGGCAGCCAAATAAAATTATTGCGAAAATGATAACGAAAAATTTTACTCTTACGGGCATCTTTAAAACTCCTTCCCTTTTCTTAATGACGAAAAAG
>CAZPIM010000009.1:5658-36191 GCA_964586385.1 uncultured Anaerolineaceae bacterium | reverse complement strand
TTTTACTCTTACGGGCATCTTTAAAACTCCTTCCCTTTTCTTAATGACGAAAAAGAAACGAAGTAAGTTCCCCACGAATTCAGAAAATAAATTATAGAAAAGACTTATTCGCCTTTTCCCCCATTGATTAATACAACATCCGGACCACGATTAATTTCCCAGGGATACATAATATGGACGTCTGTGATGGCTGCAAAATAATCCGGACGGACATTCCCAAACAAATTCCGGTAAGGATTGAAATGGAGAACACAGGTAAAAGCCTGACCACCGGCTCCTACAACCCTGTTACGAACTGCTGTAATTGTTCTACCTGAACCCCACACATCATCAACCACCAGAACTTTTTGACCTAAAAGAAGACTATCATCCGGAAACTGAATAAATTTTGGCCAGGCCAATAATCTCCTTTGTTTCCGATCATCTTCCATCATAATTTCGTTCGGAAAATCTACCGATGCAGTTAAAATTGCCTGCATACCTAATGCTTCAGCTAAAAGACCACCGGGAATAATGCCGCCATTCGTGATCATGATCATACTTGTAAATTCTGATTCAAATTGAGGGATCAAATGATCAATTAATTGATCAACATCCAACCAGGTTAATACTTCACGCCGAGGAAGCATAATGAAATCCATCCTTAATGCTGAAAAGTTGCTAATAAATTATAGCAGTTTTTAACATAAATTCTTCCTACATTTATTTAACCAAAAAGCCACGGGATTCGCCGTGGTTTTTGCTAAAAGCTTGCCAGCTCTGATTTTTTCCATCAAGGTTTCCGGATCAAGGAGTGATCGGGATAGGACTTATCGTCCTGGAAACCTGACGGATACCCAAATATTACCCATCTAGTTAGAAATTTTACCACCCAATTATTAATGTAATTTCAATGTTTGATTAACATATAAAGTACGTTTGTT
This sequence comes from uncultured Anaerolineaceae bacterium, assembly GCA_964586385.1. Lineage (GTDB taxonomy): Bacteria > Chloroflexota > Anaerolineae > Anaerolineales > Anaerolineaceae > UBA6170. Next base: position 35,268 of record CAZPIM010000009.1, on the reverse strand, counting down.
AACATTTTGTTAATAAAAATAGATTCGAGTACAATCAAATCAGTTATTATCCACACGGGGTGTGCTTTATGATCGATTTATCAAAACAGGTTCTTCCATCTATCCTTTCACATGAGATTAAAGGAATAATTCCAGGCAAAAATAATATCCTTCCATTTTATGAGGGATTGTCTTTGGTTAACATTCCCAATAGTATTTGTCATTTGTTGGGAATTCCGGAATTTGGTTCACAAAAAATCTCATCGACGATACTGGATCGAATTAGTGGTTCATACGATAATGTAATTTTTTTGCTGGCAGATGGTGTGCGATTAAATTTTTTCCAATCCTTTTTGTCGAAATCACCCTGGAATCAGGTTTTGGATGAAGCAGTTTTTTCTCCACTAACCAGCATTACTCCAAGTACCACTTCTGCAGCACTAACCAGCTTGTGGACAGGTTCACTCCCGGGTGAACATGGTGTGGTAGGTTATGAGGTCTGGTTGAGGGAATATGGCGTAATCGCAAATATGATTTTGCATTCTGCAACAACCTTTTTGGGTGATGTTGGTGGATTGCAAAAGGCTGGTTTTGACCCCCTAAAATTTCTTCCGGTACCAACATTAGGCCCACATTTCATTCAAAACGACATTCATCCATATGCGTTACAAAATAGTTCCATTGCTTATTCTGGTTTGTCAAAAATGCTTTTTCCAGGTGTGGACGTTGTTCCATACCGCAGTAACGCAGATTTATTTGTCTCATTGGAAGAATTATTTCTCCACAAAGCGATGGAACGCAAATATGTATATATTTATTGGGAATCGGTTGATACACTTTCTCACCGGTTTGGTCCGGATAATATCCGTGTTTATCGGGAATTCGAAAATTTTAGTTTGGGTCTTATTGAAACAATAAAAAAAATAAAGCAAATCTCCAATGGAAAAACACTTTTTATTTTAAGTGCTGACCACGGGTTCATGCATACTCCAAAAATTGATCGCTTTGATCTGACGAAATATGGTGATATCAATCGTTCTCTGGTGATGGTACCGACAGGTGAAAACAGGTTACCCTTTTTAACAATCAAAAGCAATCAATACAACGATATAGTCAATCTGATCAATAAACATTTTCAAGATGATTTTATTGTTATTCCATCGAAGGAAGCAATTGAAAAAGGATTATTTGGCCAAGGAAATCTTCATTCAAGCCTGGAGGACAGGGTTGGAGATGTGGTGCTAATTCCACAAGGAAATGCCTATCTTTGGTGGTGGCAAAAGGAAAATCCATTGCTAGGTCGCCATGGTGGTCTATCTCAGGAAGAAATGTTGATTCCTTTCCTCGCCCTAAGACTTTAATTTTTCAAATTTTAATAACCTCGATTTTTGGATAGTATCAGGAAAAGTTTAAGCTTTCCATTTAATAAAAGGATATTTATTTTGTGATTGGGCAACATACCATAACGCACCCAGACCAACCAGAGTAACGATTACACTGATAATCCAACCATAAAATGGGATTGCCCTTAATAAAACAAAGACGACTATTCCCAAAATTAATGTGGTAAATTGATGTTTTACTTCGTTCTTTTTGAAATATGGGATTAACTTTTTGCCTATCCAAAAAGCTATAACGAGTTTACTGACGAATTTGACAACAAAATTAAAGAATAAAAATACCCAACCAATACTTAGTAGACCCAATCCAAAAACTGAACTTCCCAATGAGCCTAATGAAAAGAGGCCAAAAAGAAATGCAGCCAAAATAAAAAACGCGGTAAGCACAAACAGCCCAATGTAAATCGTGATAATCGTAATTAATCCAATACCGAACGCATTGAGTGATTTTTGTTCGACAGGTATAATGGATGCAGTCAATAATCCCGGGGAAATCCATAAAGTTAGAAGACCACAAATAACCAGACTAATGGTCAACTTCAAAATTCTTATTAGGCGGTTTTGCCAGGAATTTGCATTAACTTGCGATGGATTCTCAACAGAATCCGGTCTGTTATCAGTCGTTGTCGGAGTAAGGATGATAATTCCCCCGGTAGGGTTGATATCGAAAGCCTCTTCCAGCACATCATTACTTGAATAAACCAGTCTTCCCCCAATTTCTGTGTTTTCGGATAAACGAAAGCCAATTTCCATTGGTTCCGGAATTCCAAGACTCTGAAGATATGGCATCCAAAATCGAATTGAATCCTCATCAATCTGCCATAAATTAAGCATGATATTCGCATCGCCCAAAACTATTCCATTTAATTCCAACGAGGCTGTCGCAATTCGTAGATTTTTATTGATTTTTCCATTTAACAGGGATTGATAAGAAGCGGTGTAGATATTATTTTCAATGACCGATTTGGAATCTGATTCAAGCTGGAAACCCGCATAGAAAAGATTATTGAGTACTTTGGAATTTGGGCCAAGCATGAATGTTGAACCCGCAGCATAAATGTTTCGATCAAAAATAGTATCAATTTCAACTTTTTGACCAAGAATGGTGACATTTCCATTAATAAGAGCACCATTTTGAATGCTGATACTCTGTCCAACAAGAAAAACATCATTTTCCAAAATAGCGCCAGATTTAATCGAAATATTCTTTCCAATTGCAAATAAAATTCCGTTTATTGTTCCGCTGACTTCGATATTTGTTGCATTTAGAAATATGTCATCTGGAATAATCTCATCACCACCGATGACACCATCTTGATATTTGTCAGCAGCAAAAATTGGTTTTACTGAGAACAAAAAAAGTAAAAGGAGAATTCCAATAAGAAAAATGATTGCTTTTTTCATTGCGCTTTATCTTCTTAAAAAATTGATTTGCTGAATAAATCAGACTATTTTATTATGACTCAAAAACTGATGATTTTCTAAACGAATAAGCAAACAATTGATTAACGGTTAAAAAAATACCCATACAAAACGGTACTGATGATGATTAAAATAACCATTACACCACCGATGATCACTCTATTCGTCTGGTCGAATGTTTTAAATTCCCCTAATCCAATTTCACCATTTTGAAAATTTTTATGAACCTCAATGAAGGCGGAGTATTCTGATTTTGGCGCATCAGTAGTTCCCTGATAAGCATTAATCTTATCAAAAGATTCCCCCCAACCGATTGAAAGCGTTAAAACAAGCAAGGCAATTAATAACAATAAAAATCGACGATTCATCCAACCTGGTTTTCTGATTGATTTTGTTTGATAAGATTTTTTCATATTATTAAGGATTCCCTAATTTATCAATCACGGTTTGTGCGGCGATTGGCGCAGTTGTTTTCCCGGATAAAATTAACACAACCTGTTCCGTAAATAACGGTCCTAGTGTTGTGATAACTTCATTGCGAGGTTTTACTCTGGATGATAAAGCGACCTGATTCAAGAGGTTGATTAATTTTTGATCTTGCCAACCTATTAATGAAGATGGTCTGACCGGTAAGACCCCGGATGCTGGTGACCAGGTTCGCAAGAAATCCGGTGCTGATAAAAATTCAATCAATTCTGCGATTAAAGCGTGATGGTCAATGTTTGGATCCGTAATACTCCAAACCCAACCATCCACAATACTGACTGGAGCGTCTTTAATAATGGGAAAAACGAGCGGAGAAGTATCACTGATTGGATCCTGTAAGAAACGGCTGCTCCAGGTGATCACCCAGTTACTTCTCAGTTCATTATAGGCTGTCCAGGCATCTGAATCCTTTTGTAATTCTGTTGTCCAAAGTGGGAAGACACCTGTTTGTCCACCATCCGCAAACAATTGAAATATTTGTGTCAAAATTTCCAGATCTAATTGAGGTAACCTTTGGGCATTTTCCAAATTTCCGCCAGCAGCCTGATAAAGCGCCATGGTAAATAAAGCTTGTGCATCTGAAGCCGGGAAGGAAAGCGGTTCACCTCTCCTTAACACATCTGCCCATGTTATTGGTTGATTCCCGATAATTTCAGGCCTATTCAATAAAATCAGAGAATCACCAGCGAATGGTAAACCATAGCTGCTGCCTCCAACAATCGTAAGATTTCGTGCATATTGATACCAATCATCTTCATCAATCATACTGGAGTACGAATCAAATGAATAAACAAGTTGTTGTGTAACTGCAATGCTCAAATCTGATCTGGACAAAGCCACCATGGAAGGCATCGCGGCTTGAGCTGCTTCATTTGTGATGGTTAAAGCTTCCAACATACTTATTGGACCGCTGACAGGTTTAATGCGCACGTTAATAAAAACATCTTTGTTCTGACTTTCAAATTGTTTAATCCGTTGATTAAGCAAATTCCCTGCGGGTAACCCGGAATTTGGGTCAAATTGTGGCGGCAACCAAATTTCCAGCTCCATAATTGTCGGGTTTTCAGGTGAGGGTGTTCCCTGAACACCCTGTGTAGTGGTTAGTTCTGGTTGTGGAGATGGTGAAGCTTCAAATAGTTCTGGTGATGGCTGAGGAGAAATCTGATTGACGATCTGACGATAAATATTCTGGACATCCAAATTTAATTCACACCCACTCAAAAACATGGTGGTGCTGATTACTAATGACAGCAATATAGATCGAATAGTCAAACCAAATTTATTTTTTTTTCTCATGCAAGATTAATGGGTTCACTTATTAATTTGGAAAGTAATTTTACCGCATTCTCGACATCATTGATATCAACCATTTCAGAAGGACTATGAACATAGCGGGTTGGTATGGAGACACAACCTGCAGGCATGCCAGCTTTTGTAATTTGCATCGCCTTTGCATCGGTTGTTCCACCCAAAAGAATCTCTAACTGATAAGGTATCTTTAGTTGTTGGGCACATTGAACCATTGCCTCAATCAATTGCGGATCAGAAAGCATGCCGCCATCTTTAATTTTAATGGCAGGTCCTGCACCAAGTTTAACATCCATTAAAGTCCCGCGTGGTGTATCACCAGTCATGGTCACATCTACTGAAATTCCAAGATCCGGGTCAATTCCATATGCAGCTGTCGTTGCGCCACGAAGACCAACCTCTTCCTGCGTACTGAAAACAAAATACAGTTCATGTGGTGAATTTTTTACTTTTTTCAGAACATCTATCAAAACGGCGACGCTGATGCGATCATCCATCGATTTCGCAATCAGCCGGTTCCCAAGGTCTTCAAATGGGCGATCGAATGCTGCCACGTCACCGATTTTTATCGGACAATCCTCAGAACTTTTCGCGCCTACATCAATAAACATACTCTCAATTGCATGCACATGGTTCAAGTTTTCGAGTTTTTCTCCCCCAATAACACCTGCAACCCCATTTAGGAATCTAACCCTACCACCCAGACAATTGTGAGGACGCACTCCGCCAATAGTTGTAAATCGGGCAAAACCATTTTTGTCGACATGCGTAACCATCAGACCAATTTCATCCATATGTGCAGAGAGCATGATTTTTAATCCAGGTTGAGATTTTCGTCCTTTGCGAACAATTAAATTACCCATCGCATCTGTATAAATTTCATCGGCATATTTTTCAACTTCATTTTTTACTACTTCGCGGATTTTCGTTTCATATCCGGAGGGACCAACTGTTTCGACTAATTTTTTTATTAATGATTTCATATAAAACTCCTAATTCAGGTGATTTCTAGGCAATAAAATTACGGTTACTTTCCATCCAATTTACAGCAAAATCCACCAAAGGTTTTTGTTTCATCAAGTATGCTTTAGCCAGACCGACTTTTCCTTCTAATACCAGATTTGGATACATTTCAAGAAATTGATTACCAATTAATTCAAAATCGTCATCAATTAAATCCAAACCGAGAAAATTGACCCATTTTTTATGTCCATCAACCAACATTGAACAACCATTCATCAACAATTTTTTCCCAGGAAATTCAGCTCTATACTCTGCCAGGTGTAAAGACGTATTGTTCCCATGTCCAACACCAAGCAATAAAATCCAGCCGTCCAGATCATACACTTTTTGTAAGGGGGAACCTGGTCCTAAGGCAGTTTCCAAAACATGGTCAGCTGTAATAAAATGAGCATGTTTCCCAAAAGCTGCAAAAGAATCTTGTGGATGCAAACTCCGGACGACACCACTCTGTTTTCTGAAGGTCTCGGATATTTTTCCCATTCCCCTGGTCGGAGTTAAGGTAGGATCGTAAGCCGGCATTTCCCGACGAATTGTTTCAATCCAGGATTCTGGAACCGGTGGATGCATCCATTGGGCAGGATCCGAATTATCTCCACAATGTGTTGGCATCACTAATGTGCCATCTTTTCCAAGCACTTCTTCCAGGGCTAAAATAACAGCAACCGGTCCACCGCATACCCATCCAATTTTACTGAGTGAAGAATGAACGAGGACTACACAACCCTTTTGCAAACCTAACATGTGAAAATCATTCACCAAACTTGTAAAAGTAATGGGATTTGGAGAAAGATCTATCAGATCAGCTTCACGCTGAATAGCCATAACCATTAGCGCTCTTCCGCGAAAATATCTCTGTTTAGTCGTTGCATGGTTGCATGAACAAGAGCTATACTGCTTTTCCAATCTTCGAGGTGTGCGATAAGAACGGGCGTATGTGCATAGCGACCAGGAACTGATATGGATACTGAAGGAATTCCGGTGCGATTCTTATGGATTGCACCAGCATCCGTACCGCCTTTACCGGGCTGTCGAAATTGATACGGTATTTCCAACTGATCTCCGGTTTCGACCAGAAATCTGATCAATCGTGGGTCTGAAAGCGTCCCAGCATCCAGACGGTAAATTGCTGGTCCGCGTCCAAGGCGCACATTATAACGTGCATTCTCCTCGTCATCCCAAACGGGAAGATCGTTTGCAGGTGTTGAATCGATCACAAATGCCAGATCCGGTTTCATAGAATAACCAGCCACTTTTGCTCCACGTAAACCAATTTCCTCCTGCACAGTAAAAGCTGCCAGTAACTCAACATTTTTTGGAGGGTGTTTTACATACTCAATTAATGTCGCCACACCCAAACGATCATCCAGTGCTTTCCCCATCAGACTGGGACCATTTTGCATGAATCTGGTTGCGAAGGTGGCGCGATCCCCAATTTTTATCTTTTTTGATCCACCCGGACCAATGTCGATGCGAAGATTATCCACTGAAATTGGGTTATGAAGTTCATCGGATGATGCCAGGTGAATTGGTTTTGCACCAATAATTCCAGGAATGTTTTGATTCCCAACCAGGACAGGTTTGCCGACCAATTGGCGATTATCAATACCACCAACAATTTCGAACCTGTAAAGGCCATCACCATCTTCATCGACAAGCATAAAGCCAACTTCATCCATATGCGCTGCAACTAACACGCGGATTGGATTTTCGACTTTAGATTTGCGGGTAATTAATACATTTCCCAGGGCATCCACTTTTAGATCATCGGCAAATTCTTTTAATTCCTTAATGACAATATCCCGTACTGCGCCTTCATCACCTGAAACTGCACATGCATTTGATAATTTTTCAAGTAAAGCGATTTGTTGTTTGCCAATTTTTGGGATCGAGTCTGTTATTTCATTTTTCTTCATCTTTTACCTCGTCCCAACTAATTTTTTCAAGAAAATCAACCTCAAGACGAGCGATTGTTTCTGCAATTAATCTACCTGTTCGCTCCAGGTCTTTGATAACAATCAATTCAACCGGCGTGTGCATATAACGTAAAGGAATGCTGATGACCATAGTAGGTATTCCTTCTTCAACAGTCTGCATTCCATAAGCATCCGTCCCGGAATGCCTCGGCATGTAATCTCGTTGAAACGGAATATCCAGTTTTTCCGCCACATCTTCAAATTTTCTGTAAATGTAAGGATGGATATTCGGACCCCAACCTAAGGAAGGTCCTTTGGCGAGAGAAACTGTTCGCCAGTCACTTGCACCGGGTCCTTTGGCAAAAGTAACATCAATTGCCACTGCGATTTGAGGTTTAATAACAACTGGAGACGTAATCGCACCTGCCATTGTCTCTTCTTCCTGAACAGTCGCGACAGCCCAAACATCCCAGGCATGCTGTAAATGGCTTAATTCAACCAGACAATGGGTAATCGCTGCTACCGAAGCCCGATTATCCAGGCTGTGCCCGGATAATGAGTTTCCGGTTAATTCCAACGGTTGTTGCGCAAAGGAAACAAGATCACCTATGCGAACCAGATTCCGAACATCTTTTTCATACAAGCCAGTGTCAATAAATAAAAAATGCATATCAACTGAACGATTACGTTCGGATGGAGGCAAAAGATAGTCTGGTGGTTGAACAACAACAGCAGGAATATCTTTCCTGCCATGAACGGTCACCAATTGGCCAGGTAAAATGCGAGGGTCAATACCCCCCACTTCCGTAAAGCGGATCAACCCGCCCTGAATTCCGGTAACAATAAGGCCAATTGCATCCATATGGGCAGCTAATAAAATAGCTGGTCTTGGCTCTGCTCCATTACCACGGCGCAGTGCGTGAAGACTCCCAAGTCTGCTCACGCTGATTTCATCAACCAGAGGTTTCCAGGTTTCTGAAATCACATCCCGCACCGGTTTCTCATACCCGGATAACCCGGGATGAGAGATCATCGATTTTAGGGTTTCTTTTAATTCAATCATACGCCTTTCCCAAAAAATGAATTTTTTTACGTCGCGAAAATTATGGCGACGGCGTTGTCGGAGTATCGCTTGGAATTATCACATCCGTAGCGGTCGGAGGAAGCGGAGTATTCGTATCTGAAGGAACAGGTGTTGTGGGTTCGAGCGTTGGCGTTAACGTTACAGTTCTTGTAGGCGTATTAAAAGGCGTGTATGTAAATGTAGGTGTCCATGTTTGAGTCGCCGTTAAACTAGGCGTTGCTGATGGAATAACAACTTCGGTTGGTTGTACCGTTACCAGCGTACTTGTCATTGTTTGTGTGGGAGTTTGGGTAACTGTTGATGTGGGGGTCTGTTGATTAAACTGGTCTCCGACTTTCCAAATCAGAAAGCCTAAACAGTAACACGCCAAAGAAGCTATGATAATGATGATTAATATTGAGCGTGTTCTTGCCCGTCTGTTATCTCGTAAGGTCATTAATTTTCCCAAAATAGACTTGATTCTATTTGAATGGCAATCAAAACTTTGCCTATTCGTATGCATTTTATTCTAACCCAAATATTATAAAATAGCTAAAAGGGGAGAAATCAAACTAATTATTTCCATTAATTAATTCTTTTGTGACGGTGTTTTCTTGTGGATGAAATTAATTTCCTGCCGAACCGCCTGGTAGAGAGTTTGTGCATGCAAATCTTCAATTGAATAACATTGTGATAATAAATTATCAGCCAGGGTTTTTGCCAATCCGCGATCAAAAGAGGAATGTTCCAAATTAATAACGACACTATGAACATGTTCTTCGGCGATTAATCTGGCTATTTGATACGATTCCGGCAATGGACCCAATTTTTTTCCTAAGGCAACATTCCCAGCACCATCGGTTAACAGGACCATCAGAGAAACGATATCCGGATGAGTGATTTTTTCACGCATAATAACTTCGTATGCTAATTTTAGCCCAGCAGAAAGAGGCGTTTTGCCGCCTACCGGAATATTTTGCAATGCTCTTTGTGCCAAGGTTACAGAATTTGTGGGAGTCAAAACCAGGGTTGCCCGGTCTTTTTGAAATACGATCATGCCAACGCGATCTCTTCGCTGATAAGCGTCATGTAAGAGGGAAAGAATTGCCCCTTTCGCAGCAGCCATTCTTTCAGCCACTGCCATAGACCAGGAAGCATCCACAACAAACAGAATTAAATTTGCTGTTCTCCGGACTCGGATTTTACGCATATAATCCTGTGGTTGGATGGCAAAAGCAACCTTTTTTCTTTGTTCTGTGCGATCCGTTTGAAAAGGTGCTGCAGCTCTTATGGTTGCATCGAAAGCAAGATCATCCGCTTTTCCTCCGGCGGGTCGTGATTGGGTGTATCTCCCTCGTTTTCTTTTGGTTCTGGTAACCGAGCGCCGCCCTGCTTGCTGGCGAATGATTTTATCCAGTGGCGTATTTAATCGCCGGGGATTAAAGGTACTACCCACTGCAATTTTTTGACCACCGTCCCACCAATTTGACTGTAATTCCTGAAATACATGTCCCGGATCCGGAATGGCATCCCCCATCTCAGGAATCTCGCTTGTTTTCGTACCGTCAGTTAAATTTTTTTTTCCGCTTTGCTTTTATCGCTTGTAGTATCTTCAACGGTCTCTTCTTTACCTTCACCAGAAACTCGTCCCCCACTCAATTGTTCAATGCGATTGGTTAGTTCTTCCATGCTTGCAACTTCTTTTTCAAATGGGCTGCGTTTCATACGATGTGGTAATGCCAGTTCAGCAGCGCGGGCAATATCAAATTCATTGATCGAATTTCTACCTTCCAAAGCAGCTTGTGCTCTGGCAGTTTTTAAAATGACCAGATCTGGCCTGTGACCATCCACACCGAGAGAGGCGGTCAATGACGCAATAATGACAAGATCACGGCTGGTATGTTTTACTTCGGTCACCAGCCTTCTGGCCGACTCAATTCTCTCTGATAATTCCTTTTCTTTATCGACCCATTGTGTGATGAATGATTGCGGATCGGTCTCAAAAGCAATATTTCTTTCCATTATTGTGACTCTTTCACGCGAGTCCAAAATCCCGTGTATCTCCACAGACAGGGCAAATCGATCCAGGAGTTGCGGTCGCAAATCACCTTCCTCCGGGTTCATGGTTCCAACCAGAATAAATCGCGCTGGATGAACAAAGGAAATTCCTTCCCGTTCAACAATGTTCATTCCCATGGCGGCTGAATCCAGCAACACATCCACAACATGATCATCCAGAAGGTTTACTTCATCGATGTACAATAAACCCCGATTCGCAGCGGCCAAAACGCCAGGATCGAATTTTCTCTCCCCTTTTTGAATAGCCTTTTCAATATCCAATGTACCCACGACCCGGTCTTCTGTTGCAGAAACAGGCAAATTGATGAATGCTGTTGGTCGTATTTTAGTAGGTAGTTTTTCTCCCGTGGCATGCCGTTCCTGGCATTCGGTACACCAGAAATTCGGACTATCTGGATCGCAGCCGAAGCGACAATCACTGACAGTTTTCACTTTTGGTAATAGTGCAGATAAAGCACGGGCTGCCGTAGACTTGGCGGTACCGCGCTCTCCCCGGATTAACACACCACCGATTCTTGGATCAACGGCATTTAAAATCAATGCTCGTTTCATGCGTTCCTGACCAACTATAGCGGTGAATGGGTAAATTTGCGGCATTTGTTTTCCTGTATTTTTGATAATTTCTTTGCGAAAGACGAAACTCATAAGAATTTCTTTTTTAAATTATATTAATCGAAGAAAGTTTACCATTGCCTATTTTTCACTGCAACCTAACTTTCATAAGAGATTATACACCTATCAATTCCATGTTAAAGTTATTTTTATAAAAAATGGATAAAATAGAATTATGTCACCAAATCTTGAAACTTTAGGAAAATGGTTCGTCATACTTGGTCTTTGCATCATCTTTTTGGGAGGAATTTTGTGGGGATTGAGCAAATTCTTTGGTTGGGAAAAATTCCCCGGAACGATTCGATTTCAAATATCCAATATGACTTGCATCTTTCCCCTGTTAGGATCCATCATTCTGAGTATTGTATTAACGCTGTTATTTAATCTTATCATTAGGTTCTTCAATCGATAATTAATAGCCAAGTAAAACTGAAAAAATTTTTGATTATTCTTTTTCCTGTGTGAAATCAATTAAAAAACTTCCATTTCCAGGCATCTGGGATGGGCTATCACTGATGTAAACAATGAATACGTAATTATCATTATCCTGAGTCTAAGGTAAAATTGGTGATCAATATGATGATTATTACTAGGTTACGTTTCTTTCTTCGGAATTTAAGTTCATATTTTTTACCTGGTTCCATTCCGGTTTCACCTCAATTGCAGTCAAATTTTCGTCATCTTTATTTCGATATTGGCTGGTTTGGCGTTACAACGGGGAGTGCACTTTCCTTTTTAACAATTTATGCAGCCAGACTCGGTGCCACGACAACGCAGGTAGGCTTGATTAATGCCATGCCGGCTATTGTTATTTTATTTTTAGCACTTCCAGCAGGTGCATGGTTAGAACGCCGTCCGATCGACAAATCTGTTTTTATGAGCGCGATGGGGCAACGCATATTCTATCTTTTTATGGCCATCTTACCCTGGATTTTTAGCGGAAAACAACAGATTTGGGCATTAATTTGGTTTACGTTATTAATGAGTATTCCAGGATCTGTAATCTCGATCGGATTTAATGTATTGTTTGCTTCGGCTGTTCCCAGTCGGTATCGAGGGATTGTGGCTGCGAAGCGTAATGCTGTCAGTGCAATCGTGACCGTTATCACATCTATCATTTGCGGAAAAATTTTAACAACTTTGCCTTTTCCAATCGGTTACCAGGTTGTTTTTGGACTTGCATTTATTGGCGGGTTATTCAGTGCTTTACATCTTTGGAAAGTAAAACCTGTTGTTGACCATGATGAGGCATTGTCTGTTGTTCCGGTTGTTCATTCAGACGAAAATCAAAAAGCAATTCCAGGAAAAACTAAAACTTTCCTTTCAAGTTTTTTGGATCGATTAAATATTGATGCACTTAAAGGACCTTTCGGAAAATCACTATTGCTCTTAACCATCTTTCACTTTGTGCACTTTTTATCCATTCCCTTATTTCCGGTTTTTTACGTTAATAATATTCAAATTTCTGATCAGGCGATCAGTACCGGTACTGCAATTTTTTATATGACGATGTTTTTAGGATCATCTCAAATTGGTAAAATGGTACTTAAACTGGGTAATTTGAAGGCTACCGGAATTGGCATAATCTTGCTTGGACTTTACCCGGCTTTGTTGTCATTTGCCAGTGACGCTTTATTATTTTATGTTGCCAGTTTTTTTGGTGGTTTTGCCTGGTCGATTGTAAATGTCGCGATGATCAATTATCTGCTTGAAAAAGTTCCTTCAAATCAACGCACAGGATATTTAGCCTGGTTTTCATTAGCAGCAAATGGGGCGGTTTTATTGGGTACAATGTTGGGACCGGTCATCGGAAATGTGATTGGGTTGGCAACTGCATTATTAATTTTTGGAATTCTAAGAACGTTAGCGGGAATCGCAATTCTAAAATGGGGTTGAAAATATTCAAACCCAAAACCTGTAAAAAACTAGGTTTTATCTTTTTTACGGTTTAAAGAGATAAAAAATACACTACTGAAAAAGCTAATTAATCCTCCAGCAAACCACGGCGCTTGAGGAGAAAACGAATCATTTAACATACCACCAAGAAGTGGTCCTATTGCACTCGAAATTCCATGGGACATGCCATGTATGCTCATATATCGGGCTCGTTTATCCGCTGGCGCAAGATTGGCAGAAAATGTTGTTGCTGTCGGCACCATAATCAATTCCCCGAGAGTCATGACAATCATGGCAATCCAAAATAACAGAAAACCATTCCCAAATCCTATGATAATAGAAGCTGCAGCATAGAAAATTGCTCCAAAGGCCATCACCTTTAAGGGATTTCTTTTTTTTGTCTGTCTTGTGATAAGAAATTGAAATGCCACTACCATGATCGCATTCGTCGTTGGAATGAACCCATAGATGCGTTCCGGAATACCAAAATTATGCTTTGCATAAACAGCCAATAGAACCCATATCATGGAAGCAGTGATAAAACAAAATGCGTAAACCAAATTAAAACTAACAAAGCGTTTGTCTCGCAAAACCTGATCATAACCTCCAAAACGCTCATTTAAATTTGTCTGGGCAGTGTCTTTTTTCAAAGTCTCTTTGGCTTTTAATATTAGTAGCAAGCTATAGGTTAATAAACCGCCGGCTGCCATAAAAAAAGCTAAAGTATATGAAGAAGATGTAACGAAACCGCCAATTGCCGGACCAATTGCCACACCCAAATTGTTGCTCATCCTTAAAATAGAATAACCTTCGGCGCGCTTTTGTGGAAGGATCATGTCTGCCATCATCGCATCCGATCCGATTTGGTACAAAGGTTGAAATACACCCCGTAACCCCATCAGAATTGCAAAAACAGGCAATGAATTAGCATAGCTTAACAAAATGTACAAAGCACCATTACCCGCCAGGCTGATAATCATGACCCATTTTCTGCCAATTTTATCGGCTATCGGTCCTGCGATAAAAGAAAACAACAGAGTAATTACAGCATTCAGCGTAATCAAACTTGTTACAACTGCTAGGCCGACATTTAATTTTTCGGTGACATAAATTGTCATAAATGGCCAAATCATACTGGTGCCTATGGTACTCATCAGCATACCAAAAGCCATCAGCCAGAATTGATTCGGATACTCTTTAATTAATCGCTTTAGACGCTCGAACATGTGAATTCCAGAGAGGATCGGTGAGAAGAAATTCAGAAAATCTAAAATTTATTGTCCGGATAAACGGTAGCATTTTAACACGATCAAGGATAAACGGGTGAGAAAATTACCAAAACATGTGATGTAGTTGCACAAAAAATAAAATCAGAAAAAATGCCTGTGGTAAAATATACTTTAGTCTATCTCCAAAATGGAGGAATTATGGTCAGTCAAGATTTGCTCGATATTCTAAGATGCCCGGCTTGTGTCCGAACCACAGAAGGTTTGCTTGTTTTAGTGAAAGAATCCTGGTTAGTTTGTCAGGATTGTGACCGAAAATATCCAATAGTTGAAGATATTCCGGTGATGTTAATTGATGAAGGTGATAAATGGGTCACGACAGCTCAAAATGACCTGCCAGTCCCCCCACCGCCAATGGATTGAATTGATCCATCAGAAATCTAAATAAAGACTGACAATTTTTTGATCAGCCATGAACTATGTTTGACTAAAGATTGGTAAATAATCCATATTGATGAAACAAAAAGAAAAAAAACAAAAACGACCTATCGTCTTTGATAAGACTGCCGTCATCATTCTGATTGTGTTTTTATTTTTATCCATCGGAACGGCAATTGGTGTTTTTGTCCTCACAAAAAACATTATCTCAACCTGGACAATGACAAGTCTGGAAGGCATTGCGGTACCTCCGAAAAGTTCGGATGATCCGTTGGTAAGCGAAACCGAAAATGCACCCTCAACGAACACTGACCCGGTTCAACTTAATCCGGAGATCGCATCGGAACCGTGGGATGGCGTCAGCCGAGTCACGGTATTATTAATGGGTCTGGATTACCGGGATTGGAAAGCAGGCGATACACCCAGAACAGATTCGATGATGTTAATGTCATTAGATCCGTTATCTGATACTGCTTCCATATTATCCATCCCGCGAGACATGTGGGTCAATATTCCGGGGTTTGAATATGCAAGAATCAATATGGCATACTATTTGGGAGAGCTTTACGACCTTCCTGGTGGTGGACCGGCACTGGCTATTGAAACCGTAGAACAATTTCTTGGTGTTCCGATTCAATATTATGCACAAATCGATTTTTCTGCTTTTGAGAGATTTATCGATGAAATTGACGGAGTCACTGTGCGCCCTGAAACTGATGTAAAAATAGATCCAATCGGAGATGGCTATAAACAAATCCTGGAAGCAGGTAAAGTTTACACACTTCCCGGCGATCTTGCATTGGGGTATGCGCGTGCCCGTTATACCGAGGGTGGAGATTTTGATCGCGCTAAACGACAACAGGAAGTTATCATGTCAATTCTGGATCGGATTTTAAGTTACGAAATGCTTCCAAAGTTGATTGCCAAAGCACCCACGCTTTATCAGGAAGTATCTTCAGGAATCCGTACGAATTTGACGCTTGATCAGGTAATTCGCCTGGCGACTTCTGCCGTGAGCGTTGATCGTGAAAATATAAATAATTATATAATCGATGCCTCAACAGTAGAAATGGCAAAAACGCCGGATGGTACTCAGGATATACTCATTCCCATCCCGGATAAAATTCGATTAATCCGTGATGCTGCTTTTACAACCGGTGGTCCGGTCGGACCCGCTGCAGTATCCGGGGATGAATCAAGTTTACTAAAAAGTGAAAATGCAAGAGTCTCCATCCAAAATGGTAGTTGGTTAAGTGGATTAGCAGCATCAAGCAGTGAATATCTCAAAACATATGATTTTAATATCATTGAAGAAGTTGACGGGCAAGCTTCTGATGTTACTACCATTTATCTTTACAAATCTAAACCTTATGTCACTCAATTTATTTTTGACCTTTTTGAACGAGCGGGATTAAACAAACCCCGACTTTACAATCGTCTGGATATGAATAGTGGAACAGATATTGTGATCGTGCTTGGGAACGACTGGGCGAATTATGTAAATCAAAACGGTTTTCCCCAGGCAGAATAATCTGGTAACAGTTTTTTTTCTGAAATTTGTTCCTATTTTGAAGTTGCATCAGTCATCGTGAGGTTCCTGATGGAATTTTGGAAATTATTTAAACAATCATTTTCGTATTTTTTACAAAATGACAGATTAATCCGACTTAATCAATTTGCTTTTTACCTAGAGTTCCAAGATAAATAACAAAGCGATTTTCACCATCCAATTCCAAAATGGTATTTAATTGATCATCGTCAAAAGCAGCTATTGCGCAAACACCAGATCCGATGGCTTCTGCTCCCAAACATAAATTTTGACAAACATGACCGGCATCAAGATGCAAATAACGGTATCCACGTTCCCCATACCGCCAATACATTCGTTCTTTAATCGCAACCCAAATAAAGGTGAGGGCACTGGATGAAATCTGTTGTTGTTCCAAACAAGCTGCTGTCACTCTTTGTGTAATATCCTGCCCGGAATTGACTGGCAAAAGTGCATGTTCCAATGCCAGATACCGATACAAACCCGGAGAAATCCCTTCAACACGATTAATCAGCAAATATGTTTCAAATGCATGTCTGGCACCTGCAGAAGGCACAGTTCTTTTGGTGATTTTATTATTATTGATCTCTTTGACTCCTTGCGTAACCCACAATAAATAAGTCATCTCGTCTAAAGTTAAAGGTATCTGTTGATAGTTACGCAGGGTTCTTCTTCGTTCAACTGCAATTTTTAAGTCGATTGGAAATTGTTGCAATTCTCTTGTCGCAGGTAATTTAATCAGGTCTACTGAATGATCATATTCATATTCTAAAGGGGGTTGTGGGAAACCTCTCCGTTGCATGGATTCGGATACATTTTGATATTTGGTCTTCTCCATAAATTCTTTTCCAATTCCGTCCATTTTTTCCTCCTAAAGAGATCTGGTATTTCTTGTGGAAATTATCATCAACTTCGGAATTTTCTGATCCGAGTTAAGATTAATCGAGGTAAAAGCTTTACTTCATCTATCCCAATTAATAATGATGAAAGACTAAAAACTATCACACCAGTCATGATCCCAAGAGCTAAAACCAACCAGGCAGCATTTATTGAGTCTATTGCAGTGATTATATAAACGCTGACTCCCATAATTGATGCTGCCAGCAATGATTGCACTAATAACCTGAGAATTCTTCCACCTTCAATTCCACCTAATCTCTTTCGCATTAAGATTATGAGGGCAATAGATTCCAGACCAGTAGCAATGGAATTAGCGAATGCTAACCCACCATGTGGAAGTAGTCCTAACGATTGGAATAGCCTGCCTAATACAATACTTAAAATAATATTTAAACTCATTGCCATTACACCTACAATAACAGGGGTTCTGGTATCATGCAGGGCATAAAAAGCCCGGCTAACGATTTCTACCACACTATGACCGGGCAGACCCGCAGCGTACCACAGTAAAGCCCATGCAACCAGGCGTGTGGAATCCGCGGTGAAAATTGAGTCGTTTTGATAGAGTGTCTGAATCAAGGGAAAGCGCAACAAGATCATACCAATCGCTGCCGGAATCGATAAAAGCAGAACAGCTCTTAAGGAAGCAGCTAATGAGACTCGCATTTCATCACTTTTTCCTAAGGCAACCTGGGCAGAAAATGTTGGCAAGGACGCTGTCGCGATTGCCTGAGCAATAAACATGAGTGGCATCAACATCAACGCAAACCCATAGGTTAATCCGGTAACACTGCCCTCAGAATAACCGGAGGCTAAATTTGTGTTGACCCAGAAATTTATTTGGACAACTGCTACACCAGCCAGGCGTGGCAACATTAACTTGATCACCTCATGGACCGATGAATTATGGATGCCAAAGGAAAGGTGATACTTTCCCTTCAAGGAAAATAATTTAGGCAATTGTATAAGAAGATGAAGCGAGGCTCCTATCACAACACCCCAGGCTAAACCAAAGATACCCAAGTCTGGTGAGAGAATCAAGACACCGAAAATCATGCCAATTGAATACAAGGACGGTGCCAGGGCTGGCACGAGAAAACTTTGATGTGAATTAAGAATTCCCATGATTAATCCGGATACACCAAAAATTGCAGATGAAGGCAGTATTATTCTTAATAATTGAACCGTTAATGCAAATTTTTGAGGTTCATTGATGTACCATTCCGGGGCTAATAAATAACGCACTACTTGTGGTGCGAAAATGGCTGCGATTAATGCCAGAAAACTTATGGTTGCGATGACGATATTGATGATGGCTGAAGCTAATTTCCAGGCTTCTCCCTTTTTGCCCTGTGTAAGCATGGAGGTGAAAGTGGGTATGAAAGCTGAGGCTAAAGCTCCTCCTGCGATCAAATTAAAGATCGTTTCGGCAACCCGATTAGCGGCATTAAAGGCTTCGTTTTCAAAACCTGTGCCAAATGTTCGTAAAATAATGATTCCACGTGCCAAACTGACCAGACTACTGATCAAAAAAGCAAACATTACTGTGCCGGCAGCACGAGCTATTTGTCGATTCGCATTCATCTGTGTCGAAATTGGGGAATCCATCACGCCGATTATAGCTGATTTTGATAAGAGATCATAGAAAAATGGGCTAGAGAGTGAGAACAAACATTTTGTTTTTTTGGCAGGGTTTTGTCCGATAAATTATTTGTGTATGCCTTTCTGGCAAAATGATTGACTAATCACTTTTTCACCAATAATTTGAGTTTGGCTTTTTGTCACTTTTTTAGTAGATATTTAAAATTGATTTGCCAGGACGGGGTAATTTTATACTTATATATGCAAAATTGCATAATTGACATTTTGGGTCTGTACTGTTATATTACATGCAGAGTAAGAAGCAAGCCTTTTTTAGAAGAAGTACCACCGAATACTGACTGCGGGGAAAATGACCTGAGCAATATTCCATAACTTCAGACGAAAAAACAAAGCTTCTAAATGTTAACCGTTTTATTATTTTAGGAGGCACTACAATGTCTGAACGTATTACAGGAACCGTCAAATGGTTCAACGAAACCAAAGGTTTTGGTTTCATCGAGCGCGAAAATGGACCCGATGTTTTCGTCCACTATTCTGCAATTCAATCAAAAGGATTCCGAAAACTGGTCGAAGGACAACGTGTTTCATTCGTCATTGAAGACGGTCCAAAAGGCCCGCAGGCAGCTGAAGTCGAAGCTTTATAAGTTTCTACAAAATGCCAAGCAAAAAGAGGCTACCTTGTAAGGTAGCCTCTTTTTTTTTCAATAACGCAAAAATGCACCTATTTGACCTGCGCCAAACAACTGACTATTTTTCATGACAACCTCTACGTCTCCCCCTGCTTCAAGTGTCAGACTGATTGCCAGTGCGATGATATCCTGTACCATTTGTGCTTCACCATCACAATGATCACATTTTTCTTCCGGTATTGTGGTGATGACTTTACAATCCGGGCAACGATAACCGGAAATATGATAATCCTGATGAATAACAAGGGTCTGGACCCTGCTTTCGCTAATTGCAGATAAAACTGGTTCCAGCCCTAAAATTGCCAAATTCTTTTTAGCAGCCTGAGTCATTAATCGGTCAACTAATTGAATTTCCCGATTTTGTTCCGCTTTGAGACCAATTTCCATAGCCTTGGATAAAATATCCTGGTTTGTAGAATTCATAGATGCGGGAAATGTTCCTACAATTAAAGATTGCCAGGATTTTGGCAGATAAGATTTATAAAGTGCAATATTATCATCCGTACCACTCAACAAAATTCTTCTAATATGATTATCTTCAAAGAATTTCGTACTGAATGCAACTGTCTCACGCATATTCTTTTCTACTGTCTGATCGATATCACGTGCCTGTAATCCCCCACCCCGCATCCCGGAAGAAGAACCACCGGTTTTAATCTGTTTTATCAGTTCTCCCAACACGCCTTCCTGCTCGTATAGCTCACCCAAATGAAAATGAAATAAGCGCGCTCCCTGTTTATCCAATAGGACCACACCATAGCCACCATAACTATCCAATAGACCTGCCAAGGGGCGAACATTTGGTCGAATTCCAACATTGACAAGATCCTTAACAGGAACTGCCAGCGGGAAGACCCGGAAGAAATCTTCAGTCACATCAGAGAATACAGCCACGCTTTTTCCTGACCAGTCATATTCCGTTTCAAAAAAAAGCTCGATCCGAGCGACATCATCCGATAAATCTGTCGCTTTAAGCATATTTCGTAATCGTAAACGATACGAATCTGCATTTCCTTCCGTTGGGTCAGTATTTAGATAAATGCTCAGCATAGATGTTTTTGATTGATGACCAACCAATTCGCGCAGGTCTTTTTCAGTAAACATATTACCTCCTCATGTTGTGTTATCCAGGAACCAACAATTACGGACGTTTTTCTAATGTGAGCACCACCTCCATTTCGTTGCCATCTCTAATAATTTTTATTGTGATTTCATCACCCGGGCTTTTATTAGCCATTAAATAACTCAAAAAATCACCAAAAACACGAACCGGTCTCCCATCGACTTCTATGATGAGATCACCACCGGAGAATAAACCCGTAATAGATGATGGTGTGGTACCTCCACGAAGTCCAGCTTTCTCAGCAGGACTTTCAGCGGAAACAGCAATAATATACGCACCTGTGTTTTCCTGAATATTTAATGCCTCTCTTTGAATGAGGGTTAAATCTTCCTGACTTGTCACACCAATATAGGGGTAATCATAAAATCCTTTGGAAATTAAAAACGGGACGACGCGTTTGATAATATTACTGGAAATGGCAAAACCGATACCACTATTAGCCGGATCTCCGGTTTCTGTTGTTGAATCTGTACGAATAGCACGATTGACACCAACAATTTCTCCATTCAGGTTTAACAATGGTCCACCAGAATTTCCTGGGTTAATCGCCGCATCCGTCTGAATGATATCTCCTGCGGAAAAAAAGCCACCATTTGAGGATTCACGGAAGGAACTAAGTGTCCGGCCTTTTGCAGAAACAATTCCCATTGTTATTGTTCCGGATAAACCAAACGGGTTTCCAATAGCCATGACTGTTTGCCCAATTTTTAATGAATCGGAATCCGCAAGAGGTAGGGGAAATAATTCTTCAGCTGGCGCATTTACTTTTATAACCGCAATGTCTGAATCCAAATCTGTTGCGATGACATTTCCTCTTACTTTATAACCGGAACTAAAATCCACTTCCAATTCGGTTGCGTCTTCAACTACATGATAATTTGTAATAATGTGGCCTTCTTTGTCATAAACAAACCCCGAACCAAGACCACCACCTTCAGCAGTTAAAGTCTGAATCGACACGACACCTGGAACAACCCTTTCGTATAAATCAATAATTAATTGTTCTTTTTGGAGTAAGTCCAGAAATTCTGAAGGATTTTGGTTGAGGTTTTCCATCTCATTTGTTGTATTACTTTGAACAGGTTGTAATGTGGCAGACTCTGTGGCTTGAATCTCAGTGGGTTCATCCGGATCCGGTAATAATAACCTGGGGGTAATTGAACATGCGAGTGAAGAAAATACGATTATTCCAATCAACAAGATGGATACTTTTTTATTCATGCGAGTTGCCTTTCCACACACAATAAATAAACGCTACCAATTAAGAATCCCGAAGTTTTTCAAACAATAATTTCTGAGAATCGGTTAAATGGGATGGTAATTGCACTTTGACTTTTACAAACAAATCGCCGAATTGGTCAGATTTTCTAATCAATGGCATACCTCTTCCAGTAAGCCGAAAAGAGCGACCCGGTTGCGTACCAGCTGGAATATTGAGCATAACATCACCTTTAGGTGTTGGTACTTTTGCCTGACCACCTAAAATGGCGGTATACAGATCAATTTGTATTTCGGAGTGCAAATCATTTTCTTTTCGTTCAAAACGCGAATCTGGCTGAACCTCCACAATTAAATAGACATCACTATTATTAGGACCTACACCTGAAACGCGGACTTTTGTACCATCTTTGGCACCTGCAGGTATTTTCACTTCAATTTTTCGGTCATCAACCTGAAGCAATCGCGTGGTTCCTTCATACGCTTCCTGAAAGCGGATTTGAACCTGCTGTTGGTATGATTGCGGTTGCACGTTTCTTGTTTGAGGTCTCCTGGATGTTTGTCGAAAACCAGCGCCTGAACCACCAAAAATAGCGCTGAAGAAGTCCGAAAAACCTCCTCCAAACATGTCGCTAAAATCATCCATGTCAACCCGGACGCCACCACCTTGCCCTTGTGTGCTTCTCACCCAATCATCCCAATTAAAATTGGAAGCATTTCCTCCGCGTTGTTGCCATTGATTATAGGATTCTCCCAGTTGTTCGTATTTTGCACGCTTTTTTGCATCACTGAGGACTTCATTGGCTTCATTGATTTCTTTAAATTTATCTTCTGCTTCTTTGTTACCTGGATTTCGGTCAGGGTGATATTTCATAGCCAATTTTCGGTAAGCAAGTTTAATTTCCTGGTCTGTGGCATTCCGACCTACGCCAAGTATTTTGTAATAATCTTTATATTCCATAATCTCATATTATGATACAGCTAAAACGATTGTCAAGCTTCCGGTAGAACTCTAATACAACACTAACATTTTGTTTATATTTTGTTGATTTTGATCAATAAAATTGCACAAATACAATCACTCGGGAAAAAATATTTTTTTATTATTTTTTCAATCCATGCTATGATTATTGTATGAGTCAAAGCAAAGACCGCATATTAATTGTCGAAAGTGATCCGGAAATCAGTGATTTTGTCGGCCGGCAAGCGCTTTCTCCCGCCGGTTTCCAGGTTTTTACTGTAAATGACGCAACCAGTGCAATTGCAAAAATTTTACAAATTTCACCTGAATTAATTATTACCAATATAAAATTACCAGGTCTGAGTGGAAAAGATCTGATGATTGCTTTGAGTTCACAAGGAATTAACATTCCTATCATCATCATAGCAAAAGAAGGTCAGGAATCTGAAGTTATTCAAACTTTCAGACTCGGTGCCGTTGATTACTTAATCTGGCCATGTCAGGAACCTGAAATTATCCGTTCTGTCGAAAGGATCATCCACCAGATTCATGAAACCAGAGATCGAACAATTCTCGAAAGAAAACTATCCGAGATCAATCAGCAATTACAACAACGCGTAAGAGAACTAACTGCAATTTTCTCAATGGGAAAAGCTGTTACATCGATTACCGACCAAAGGGCACTCTTCGAGAAAATAAATCATGTTGCTGCACAAGTTGCTCAAGCAGATATTTCCTGGCTTTTGCTTCGGGA
Source organism: uncultured Anaerolineaceae bacterium (assembly GCA_964586385.1). Taxonomy (GTDB): domain Bacteria; phylum Chloroflexota; class Anaerolineae; order Anaerolineales; family Anaerolineaceae; genus UBA6170. The sequence goes on along the minus strand of CAZPIM010000009.1, from coordinate 11,627 downwards.
AGAAGAAAAAGATAAGAAATTCTTATTAGTTGCACAGAAAAATCTTCCGGATCATATTGCTGAATTTTTGTTTCAAGCCTGGGATGATGGTGTCAGTTCCCTGGTAGTCATGTCTGGAGAAACTCTAAGGTTACATGGGGATCCATTACGACGTTTTCGCGTAAAAACAATAGGGCAATCGATCATGATTGTTCCGATCAAAGTGCAACGACAGGTTATGGGGATTTTGGTCGTAATGAGAAAACAATCCAGCCCATTTTCTGATAGCGACCAACATTTGATGGAAGCTGTTGCCGATTATGCTTCCATTTCTCTGGTTAACGCACGATTGTTCCGTGCGATTGAAGCAAGAGCTCAGGCATTGCAGAATTTGGCTAATCACTCTCTTGCTAATGAAAAAATTACACTTGAAAAATTGATGGCTGTCGAACGTAATCTTGAAGATTCAAGCATGAATATGGCTTCCAACCTGTTGGAATTGACTCAGGATGTGACAACCAGATGGAATCAAACCCAGAGAAAGAATCTATCCGCTTTAAAAAATACTGCACTGGAATTTGAAATATTATCAAAAACAATCGTTCCGGTTTCTGATTATAGAAAAAATCAGGAATCTTCAATGACCGATTTATCACAACTTGTTACAGAATTGGAAACGCGATTTAAACCAATTGCAAATCAATATAATATTCAATTTTTGACTTCTTTCCCGGAATTTCCGGTTTGGATTAACACAGAGAAAATTCAGATTATGGAAATATTGCAAGGTCTAATAACCAACGCGATTCAATATTGCCAGGAAAATGGAGAAATTCGTGTTTCTTTTGCACAAATTTCCAATGATTTATGCCAAATTGACATTTTGAATACAGGTAAAATCAATAAAAAGCAAATTGAAACGTTTTTTCAGATGTCCCAAAATGAAAGAGGAAAAAAACTGCGATTTGCCGGTACCGGTATCAGCCTTGAATTAATTCAGGAAATCATACGCAATATCAATGGGAAGATTTGGGCGGATCAGGCTGATGAAAAAATGACTGGTTTTCATATTTCACTTCCTATTGAGAATTCCAAAGCCAGATAATTATGCAAAATTCACCTCAATCCCAAATGATTTTAATCATTAATGCAGATGGTCAAACAAATTTTTTGTTGGAACGAATCATAAAATCGATGGGTTATCTGGTGGAGATTGGAACCACACTCACCGATATAAAAAAGGTTTTCACAACGTCCCCTCCTGCGCTGATTATTGTTAGTGAAAAACTCGTTTCGGAAAATCAAAATGTCTGGATAAAGGAAACCCGTCAACAATTCCCCCTTTTACCTATAGTCATTTATTCGGAAAGTGACAATTCACAATTGATCAAGGAAGCGATTCGAATAGGTGTAAACGATTTTCTTTCACCGCCAATTACGCGCGAAGAAATCGTTCAAACCATTGAAGCAAATGTTCAAAAAGCAATCGTTCTCAAAAATTATATTATCCTGGAATCAAGGCGCGCAACACAACAACTTCAAGCCAGGGTAAATGAATTGGAAGCATTAATTCGGATGGGGAGATCCATCACAAGTTCATTGGATCTGGATGAGGTATTACGATTAATTGTTGATTCTGCGGTGGAGGTTACAGGTTCTGAAGAAGGAAGCCTTCTTTTAGTTGATGAGGTTTCCGGTGATTTGTACATGCGCGCTTCCCGCAATTTCAATAATGATTTTGTGAATACCTTTAGGCTTCCCATCCAGGATTCTTTAGCCGGGACTGTTCTCCGGACAGGAGAACCTGTTATCTTAGATGAAGACACCCCACAAAAAATAAAGACCTCCTATCTGGTACACAGTCTCGTTTATGTCCCCATGAAATTAAGGGATCACGTAATCGGAATATTAGGGATTGATAATCGGCATACACGCGTATCGTTTAAGCAAAAAGATGTCTTATTGTTGTCGACTATGGCAGAATACGCTGTCATCGCAATCGAAAATGCGAGGCTCTTTTCTGAAACTATGGATGAGAAGAACAAACTGGATACCATTATCGGGGAAATTGAAGATGGTGTGCTTGTATTAGATCAGAACAATCGTGTCTTATTTATGAATCAGATGGCAACACAAGCTTTGGATATTAAAAATACAAACACGACTGGTTTGCCCATTCAAGCAATCATAGAAAACCAGGAATTGCTCGACTTGATTATTAATATTGAGCGAAAAATCTCACACCATATTGAAATCTCTTCATCGAATGAACACGTTTTTAGTGCGCAGATAACACCAATTCACTCGGTCGGATTGGCAATCACTTTACACGACATTACATACTTAAAGAAATTGGATCACATAAAAAGTGATTTTGTTAATACAGTCTCGCATGATTTACGCTCACCCCTGACAGCGATTCTCGGTTATGTAGAACTTATTGAAAGAACCGGTCAGATTAATGAATTACAGAAAGAATTTATCAGTCGGGTACAGACTTCTGTGCAAAATATCACCACATTGGTAGATGACCTTCTAAATCTTGGCCGAATTGAATCCGGATTTGATACAAGAAAAGAATTGATTGATATTGAGCCATTGATTCGACGATCCATAGACGAACTTTACTCCCGGTTAAAACTACGTAATCAAACAATAACCTACCAAAATCAGGATTATTTACCGCAAATATATGCCAATCCGATTCAAATCCGACAATTACTTGATAATTTGATCTCAAATGCCAGTAAATACTCGGCTGAAGATACAAACATCCAAATTGAGACATTAACAGAACAAAAGCAAATCATTTTGCGATTTTCTGATCAAGGAATCGGTATTCCCCAGGTCGATATTCCCTTTATTTTTGATAAATTTTATCGATCAGGGAATATTGACTTACAGACCCCAGGCTCTGGGCTAGGACTTGCTATTGTCAAATCAATTGTGGAAAACCACCAGGGTAGAATTTGGGTTGATTCTACAATCAATCAAGGTTCTGTATTCACAATTGTTTTACCTGTCATTGAATGATCTTGCTATTTAAAAGGGCTTCTTTTGTCTACAAAGAAGCCTCTGCTGAGGGCTTTAAGGAGGAACTCAGCAGAGGCTCGCGCCAAAGGAGGAGACTGCGATGAGTAATCCAGAATTATCCGGAATTATCTTGTCTCCGTTTACTAATATAATTGAAATGGCGAACACAAGACAGCTATGAAAGTAATAGTCGCGTACTGATTTTATTCCTCATCGTAAAAGTATTAAAGGAATCTAGAATCTTTGGAAAAATATTAAATACATAATCCTATATAAACTATGGAACAAAGGTTCAAAAGTCACGTACGCTTGACGCAATTTTTAGGTTATGCTACTATTTTGATAGATGAGAATTCACAAGGAAATATACCCGTAATTATGGGATGGGAAAGAGAAGGAGATCGTTCATGAAAAAATTTCTTTATTCATTGATCTTGTTAGTCTTAATAAGCAGTCTTGTTTTGGCTGGATGCACCAGATCTGCAACAAAAGGTGGCGGGGGCGAATTACCAACCAGCACTTCTTCTATTCCGTTTCCAGTCGGACCGAGTTCAAATCCCAACCGAATGACAGAAATTGTCAGTGCTACGCAAACTGCATCCGTTTTACCAGCTCCCGGATTACAAGAAAATACTCCTGAATCCGGTAATGTGTCGACAATTCCTTCCGTCGTGGAAGCCACCCAGGTGCCAACGCTGGAACCAACGCCAAAACCATCTATTTTTATACCAACAGCAACACCCGGGAAACCATCAACTTATACATTACAACAAGGTGAATTTCCCTATTGTATAGCCAGGCGTTTTGATGTAAATCCTGGTGAACTTCTTTCCATCAATAATATCAGTGGGGATGTTGCACCCGGAACAACTTTAACGATACCAACCAACAGTAGCTGGCCTTCTGATTTTGAAAGATCATTAAGAGATCACCCAGCCTCGTACACTGTACAATCCGGTCAGTCAATTTATGAAATTGCCTGTTTATTCGGAGATGCTGATCCAAATGCGATTATTGTAGCAAATAATTTATCTGCACCGTATTCAATTTCAGCTGGTCAGGTTTTAGAAATCCCATAAATCACTTACGAATTTAAACCCAGCGGGGGATTTGCTCCCCCGCTGCTTTATTTAATAAGGAAATGACAATGAATTATTCCATCTTGAATCGCGAAATCATGTATCAGGGTCGCGCATTTGAAGTTCAGAGAGTCTATCTGCAATTACCAAACCTAAAGAAACGCTATTATGATTTGGTTGCCCACCGTGATTCCGTCACCATTGTTCCAATTGATAAAGATGGGAATATCTGGTTTGTCTCTCAATATCGTCTTGGTGTTGATGACCAACTTTTAGAATTGCCAGCCGGTGTTTTAGAAAATGGTGAAGATCCGAAAGAAGGGGCAATGCGGGAAATTCAGGAAGAAATCGGAATGGCTTGCCCTGAATTAAAATATCTGGGTGATTTTTATTTAGCACCAGGTTATTCCAGTGAACATATGTTTATTTTTCTGGCGACAGAATTGTTTCCCTCTGCCCTTGATCCTGATTCTGATGAATTTCTTCAAGTACACAAAATCCCAATTCCCGAAGTGATGCGTATGGCAGAAAATGGTGAAATAAAAGATTCGAAGACATTAGCATCCATTTTGTTAGCGCATCGTAGCTTCCTCACTGAATAATTTCTTCTATAAACAAACATGGAAATTTGAACACTTATTTGTGCATTTTTTCTCAAATTCGTTCGTTTTTTTATACTTTTTCCGGTATAATCATTTCTGGAGTGATAACTTACGGGACGGGGGAAAAAAGCTTGGATGACGCCTATCCATACAAGCCAGATTTTTTTGATTTATGACACGGTACTTAGGCAATTATGATCATTATTACTACATTTTTTATCTACTTTGAATTAGAGTTAAATGTTGAAAAAAATCTATCATTTCAAATTTCGAATTGAATAAAAAAACTCGGGTTTCCCGATTAACAAATATTTTGGAGAATTCACATGTCAAATCAAATCACATTAGATGCCAATGAGGCTGTAGCCCGAATCGCATATCGGGTAAATGAAGTGATCGCCATTTATCCAATCACCCCTTCCTCCGGAATGGGCGAATTTTCTGATGCCTGGTCAGCACAAGGCATTAAAAACATTTGGGGCACTGTACCGTTGGTTGCTGAAATGCAATCTGAAGGTGGAGCAGCCGGTGCGGTTCACGGGGCATTACAGACCGGGTCTTTAACAACCACTTTTACTGCATCACAAGGGTTGTTGCTGATGATTCCCAATATGTTCAAAATTGCCGGTGAATTAACGCCGACAGTATTTCATGTTTCCGCACGTTCTGTAGCAACCCACGCTTTGTCAATTTTTGGAGATCATTCCGATATTATGGCGGCACGGGCGACCGGATTTGCATTCCTTGGTGCGCGTTCCGTCCAGGAAGCACATGATTTTGCGTTAATCTCGACCGCTGCTACTTTGAAAAGCCGTATTCCTTTTATTCATTTCTTCGATGGGTTCAGAACATCTCATGAAGTCAATAAAATTGATGTTTTGACTGAAGATGACATGATTTCGATGATCGATGAAGATACAATTATTCAACATCGCTCCCGATCATTATCTCCTGACCGTCCTGTTTTACGTGGTACAGCCCAAAATCCGGACGTGTTTTTCCAGGCACGTGAGTCAGCAAATCAATATTATGATAACTGCCCACAAATCGTCCAGGAGACAATGGATCAGTTTGCAAAACAAACCGGCCGTCAGTATCAGCTCTTTGATTACTATGGCTCTGCGGATGCAGAACGCATTATCATCCTCATGGGTTCCGGTGCTGAGACAGTGGAAGAGACAGCAAAATACCTGATTAAAAAAGGTGAAAAAGTTGGTGTCATAACGATCCACTTATTCCGTCCATTTTCAGTCAAGCATTTGATGAAAGCTTTACC
>CAZPIM010000009.1:1344-5558 GCA_964586385.1 uncultured Anaerolineaceae bacterium | reverse complement strand
GCACCTTATCAGATTGGAATTGGCGAAGCCAACTTCGTTGCCTGTCACCAGTTTAATTTCCTTGAGAAACTCGATGTCCTCAAATATGCTGAAGACAATGCGGTTTTCTTATTAAATAGCACTTATAGCCCGGATGAAGTGTGGGACCACCTACCCCAGGAAACACAGAAACAAATTATCGATAAGAATCTGCGTTTTTATGTTATTGACGCTTATGAAGTAGCACAAAAGACCGGTATGGGTGGAAGAGTAAACACCATCATGCAAACATGCTTCTTTGCAATCAGCGGTGTTCTACCGCGCGAGGAAGCAATTGAAAAAATCAAGTATTCCATCGAAAAGACATATGGGAAACGCGGCGAAGCTGTAGTTCAAAGAAATTTCGAAGCAGTAGATCATACGCTGATGAATCTCTTTGAAGTGAAAGTCCCTGCTAAAGTCAGTAGTGATTTTATTCGTCGTGATAGTGTTTCCATTGGTGCTCCAGATTTTGTGAAAAATGTATTGGGACCAATGCTCGCTTTCGAAGGTGATGCTCTTCCCGTCAGCGCATTTCCACAAGATGGCACATTCCCGACGGGAACAAGTCAATATGAAAAACGCAATATTTCACTTGAAATCCCTGTTTGGGATGCTGAAATTTGTATTCAATGCGGAAAATGTGCTTTTGTCTGCCCACATGCAGTCATTCGGATGAAAGTTTATGATGAGCAATATTTGCTGAATGCTCCGGCAACTTTCAAATCGATGGAAGCAAAATTCAAAGGTGTAGCAGGAAACAAATTCACCATTCAGGTCGCACCGGAAGATTGTACTGGTTGCGGTTTATGTGTGGAAGCCTGCCCGGTGAAAAACAAATCTCAGACCGGGTTAAAAGCCATCAATATGGCTGATCAACCACCTTTGCGTGAAACTGAAGTAGTCAATTGGGAATATTTCTTAACCCTCCCGGAAGTTGATCGCAACACGTTAGAGACAACCACTGTGAAGAATTCTCAATTGTTACGCCCATTATTTGAGTTCTCCGGTGCCTGCGCAGGTTGTGGTGAAACACCTTATGTAAAATTACTATCCCAATTGTTTGGTGAACGCACAATTCTGGCAAATGCTACCGGGTGCTCTTCCATTTATGGCGGCAATTTACCCACAACTCCCTGGGCTAAAGATGAAAATGGACGCGGACCAGCCTGGTCGAATTCTTTATTTGAAGACAATGCGGAATTTGGACTTGGTATGCGCTTAACCGTTGACCGACAAACGGAATATGCTCAGGAATTGTTACAGCGTTTGGCGGGAAAAATCGGTCAGGACTTGGTAGATGAACTTTTAAGCGCTGATCAGAGCACAGATGCAGGAATCAATGCACAGAGAACACGTGTTGCTGCGTTACGTGACCGACTGAAAGGTGAAAACGACAGAGATACCAAGCAACTTTTATCGTTGACTGAATTCCTGATTAAAAAGACGGTCTGGATCATGGGTGGCGACGGTTGGGCATATGATATTGGTTATGGCGGTTTGGATCACGTTTTAGCATCCGGTCGAAACATAAACATTCTTGTGTTGGATACGGAAGTCTATTCAAATACCGGTGGTCAGGCTTCAAAAGCCACTCCTCGTGCAGCAGTAGCAAAATTTGCATCAAATGGAAAACCATTACCTAAAAAAGACCTTGGCATGATCGCGATGGCATACGGCTATGTTTATGTAGCCAAAGTAGCCATGGGAGCCAATGATGCACAAACCTTAAAAGCATTCAAAGAAGCCGAAGCGTATGACGGACCATCATTAATTATCGCTTACAGCCATTGTATCTCTCACGGTATCGATATGCGAAAAGGACTGGACCAACAGAGACTTGCCGTTCTATCCGGTATTTGGCCAATTTATCGCTATAATCCGGATTTGATAAAACATGGGAAAAATCCATTAACCATCGATAGCAAGGATCCATCAGTACCTGTTCAAGATTATGCATACAATGAAACACGATACAGAATGCTGTTACAAAGTGATGAACAACGCGCCGAGAAATTAATGAACCTGGCAAAAGACGATGTTACAAAACGTTGGGCACTCTATAAGCAAATGGCAGAAATTGAATACAAAGCTGCCAACGGTACCCTGGAATTAGAATAGGGATAATCAGCCCGACAGATAGATAGTCACGTTTTATCTGCCGGGATACTTTGAAAAAATCAGAAAGGAGTGAACTTTCATGACCGATCTAAAGACCAAATACTTAAATCTAAATCTTAGAAATCCTCTAGTGGCTTCTGCTTCCCCGCTTTCAAAGAAATTGGATCATATCAAGCGTATGGAGGATGCAGGAATAGCTGCAGTAGTGATGTACTCGCTATTTGAAGAGCAAATCACACACGAGAGTCATGCGCTGGATTACTTCTTAAGTCGTGGAACTGAAAGTTTTGCAGAAGCTTTGACATACTTTCCGGAAATGGAAAACTATAATGTTGGTCCGGAAAGTTATTTGGATTTGATTTCAAAGATTAAAGCCCATGTAGACATTCCAATCATCGGAAGCTTGAATGGTATCTCTTCCGGTGGCTGGGTAGATTATGCACGCAAAATCGAACAAGCCGGGGCGGATGCGTTGGAACTGAACATTTATTACATTCCAACCGAAACAACAATCACCAGCAATGAACTTGAAAATGCGCAGATTGAATTGGTAAAAGATGTAAAGAACCAACTTCGGATACCACTGGCCGTAAAATTAAGCCCATACTATAGTGCTCTTCCCAATTTTGCCGATCGTTTAGTAAAAGCCGGAGCAGATGGCCTGGTTTTGTTTAATCGGTTCTACCAGCCAGATATTGATACCCAAACCCTGGAAGTCAACCCAAGCCTGGTTTTAAGCAATTCCTATGATATGCGATTACCATTACGCTGGACCGCTATTTTATTTGGAAAAGTAAAAGCAGACCTCGCACTGACCAGTGGCGTTCACAATGAGCAAGATGTCATCAAAGCTATGATGGCAGGCGCAAATGTGGTCGAAATTGCCTCTGAGCTGCTTGAAAAGGGGTCGAAGCGCATCACTGAGATTATTCAGGGATTGGAAAACTGGATGGTTGAATATGAATATAAATCCATCAAACAAATGCAAGGAAGTATGAGCCATAAAGCAGTAGCTGAACCGGCAGCATTTGAAAGAGCTAATTATATGAAAGCGCTACAATCGTTTGATCACCGTCTAGGATAAATAGGAAAATAGTACAAAAAAGCCTGGAAAAATTTCCAGGCTTTTTTTTATCTTTTTTGAAAGATCACTATTCTTCAGGGCCTTCTTGACCACGTTTTTTGGCACGATAGACGATTCGACCTCGACTCAAGTCATATGGTGACATTTCCACGCGCACGCGATCCCCTAATAAAATGCGAATATAATATTTTCGCATTCTTCCAGATAAATAAGCTAATACTTCATGATCATTATCTAAGCGCACGCGAAATTGTGTTCCTGGTAATGCCTCAACAATTGTTCCATCTACTTGAATCTTATCTTCTTCTTTCGCCATCGACACCTCCTGAATAGCTACTTGATTTACTTACGCGGTTTGTAAAACGCAAGAATATCGTTACTCTTTACCAACCTGACGTCGTTTCATTCTTCGAGTTGCTTTTTTCTTTTCTACGCGGCGTAATTCGCTCTTAGAAACGAACCAGCGTTTTCGGCGTACGGTACTCAATACACCGCTTTTCACGACCTTCTTGCGGAAGCGTTTAAGCAAAGAATCTTGAGATTCACTTTGTCTGATAGTTACAAAAGCCAACTTAATCACCTCCTTTCGGTTATTTAGAATGCTTCGGTAAAAAAGCCCGGCGTAAACAATTACCGAGCTGATTAGCGATGTTAGCGCATGTTTCTGTTAAGAATCAAACACAACTTGGTATTATACCGTAGTTCATCGTGAATCGTCAACGAGTTAAAACAAACCCCAGTGTCCTGAATCACCGTAAATTTCAGCCGTCTTCATTATTATTACTAAAAGTAATTTATCCCTGATTTCATAAAGGAAATCAAAAGTAATCATACTGCAATGATCTGCTTCATTTGGTATTCACCCTCCAAATTCAAATGATGGAGATATTTTTTCAACTGGCAACATGCGGGTTGTGAGCTGGCAAAGCGAATGGATTGGATTCATAAGTTCATTTACCAATCTAAAAATTAGGACAATTCAGCAATGGTC
>CAZPIM010000009.1:0-1244 GCA_964586385.1 uncultured Anaerolineaceae bacterium | reverse complement strand
GATCGCATAAAGGTCCTTGAAGCACATCTTGAAAAACTGCGACATACACTGGATGCTTTGGAACTTATTCACCATGAATCAATTTTTGCAAAAGCTCCTTACGGACTGGAAGATGTACTTCAATTCCAACGATACACCCTGGACTATGGGCTTGCTTTCTACACATTCAACATCGGCTGGTACCAGAATCTATTAGAAACACTCAAAAAGGATATCTAATGGCAAACCTAGATGAAAAACAACTCCAAAAAGACACCTTTAATCTGTACTACTATACACAAGGTGACCCGTCCAAAGAAGCCATCGTCTTTATCCATCCGGCATACGGTGATCACACCTGTTTTCATCACCAATTGGATGTTTTTGCCGAGAATTATCACATTATTAGCCTGGACATGCCTGGACATGGTAAATCACAGGTCAATGGGGGAAATATCGGTATCGATGCAACTGTTGACCTGATTGCGGAAATCATTGAAGCGGAAGGACATTCTGGAGCGCATCTGGTCGGGGTCTCACTCGGCGCACTCATAGCCCAAGCGGTGGCACACCGCCATCCTCAAAGGGTAAAAAGTATAACAGCAACAGGGGGCTATAGCATCTTTGGCGACAATTCTTTAATCACCAAATCACAGAACAAAGAGATCTTCAAAGCATTTTTCCTGATGATCTTCCGGATGGAAGGCTTTCGACGTTATGTGGTCAAGAATACGAATCTGGTCGAGTCCGAGAGGGAAGTTTTCTATCAGGCAATGCAGCACTTCACACTTCGTTCCCTGCCGCTCATGTCCGGGATGCGTAAAATTCTTGGCAAAACTCCTCGAAAACTGTCTCAACCCTTACTGATCGTAATCGGCGAACGCGACCTCCCGATTTTGGTGAGCAACGCGCAAGATTGGCAGCAAATCGAGCAAAATGCGCAGTTACAGATCATTCCTTCCGCAGGTCACTGCGCAAACATGGATAATCCGGAAGTGTTTAACACGGTACTGGAAGAATTCATCAATTCTCACGAAAATAATAAATAAGTTTTCGTAAAAATTTAGTTTGTATCAATTTTGATTGGGAATTATTTTTGTCAAGTTTACGTGGTCTTTGTTTTTAATTCACCGTATAAATATAAACGTCAAAATATATCAATCCCATGAACAGAATGATATTGAAACTCTCAATGATATGCTTCAATTTTAATACTCCCCCAAATTAGCAATCACTTTATAAAACAGAATCAAAAAAAGTCTCTT
>CAZPIM010000008.1:51992-58949 GCA_964586385.1 uncultured Anaerolineaceae bacterium | reverse complement strand
GATTAAACGAAGCTTTAAGCTCTTAAAAACAGGTTTGATCTTTTCCTGTTTGTGGATGGACTGAAAGAAATCTTTCAACTTGTAAAATAACCAAATCACGGGAAACCTGGTTTTGTACTTTCAGAAAATTTGACTTAAAGGAAGAAAAACCAGGTTTATGTTTGCGGATGAACTGAAAGTGATCTTCGAAACTTTAAAAACCAAATCTGATGGAATCTGGTTTTCTATAAAAACTAAACGTTTTCTTTCTACGGCCGGGCTAAAAAATCAAATCGGATCTTTACCTTATCTTCCGTATTAAGAACACCTCCGATACTTATCGGTCCGATTTTAAAATCACTCATCAGAATTTCGGTTTCTGCAGATCCAGTTAATTGTTCCTGCTCATATTGCGCAGTTACGACAAAAGTTACTCCTAAGGTGGTTTGCTTAACCGTGAGTTCTCCTTGAACTTCAAACGTATAAGGCTCTCCCGGCAAATAGGTTTCCGGTAAATTGGTAATTGATCGGGGAACAAACGTTGCTAGCGGGTATGTTGATGATTCAAGCCAATCCCGTCGAATGGCATTATCCCTGCGTGAGCTATCCGATTCAAAGGTGCTGATGTCAATCGCAAATACCCCCAATCGACTTTCCAAAGGATTTTCCGGATTCGCATAAATTTCACCACTAACCTGCGAGGTTTTCCCAATGGCGGTTGCAAAGCGGTTATTCTGGTTTAAAAATGTTTCACCCACTTCATAATAGACGGTTGATTCTTCAGGAACAATTTTTAACAGGATTTCTCCCGAAGGAAGGGCTTCCGTTACGACAATTTCAGGTTCTGGCGTGTCGGTCATAGAAATTTCTGGTTTAGCAGTCTCTGTGACCAGCATTTTCTGAGTGGGTATTGTCGTTGGCATATTCGTTTCCAATGGCAAGGTCAGTGTGGGTACAGGTGATCCAATTTGCCCTGTACATGATGTGATTACGAAAGCCATGGAAATGAGAAGCAGATTTCTTTTCATGAATTACTCCATTTTCTTGGATTGATTGGAAAAATATACCTGATTTTAAAAATTAGGAAAATGGATTATTTTGCCATGTATCATGTTCATTTCTAAATGTATCCACTTGACCAGGATCTGTCCGTCCGAAATTCTAATGTAATCTTCCTGCCTCTGTCATAAACTATGGTTAACAAAAACAAAGTTTGGAGTTCTTAAATGAAGGTATTAGTAGTTGGTGCCGGTGTTTTAGGATCATTATATGCAGGGCGTCTAAAGACAAACGGACATGAGGTTGCTTTACTTGCAAGGGGGAAACGTTTGGAGCAAATAAGATCACATGGATTAGACCTGGTTGATTACAAATCTGGAACCACAAGCGTCACAATGATTCAGGTTGTTGATCAAATCAGTCAGGATGAAAATTATGAACTGGCTATTGTTTTCGTCCGGAAAAACCAGTTACACGATTTAATCCCCACCTTTGCTTCCAGCAAAAATATACTTAACATCCTAATTATGGTTAATAATGTTTCTGGTTTTGAGGAATATTGTCAGGCACTTGGGAGAGAAAGAATACTTTTGGGTTTTCCCGGCGCAGGAGGTTACCGTGATCCATCGGGAAAAGTAACCTATAGCATTTTGCCAGCGATTCTTCAGGCAACTCAAATTGGCGAGTTGGATGGAGCTACATCACCACGCCTGTTGAAAATTGCGGAGATGTTTCGCGAATCCGGATTTCCTACAGAAATTCAAAAAAATATGGATGCCTGGTTGAAAACACATGTAGCCCTGGTCAGCCCGATAGCAAATGCCATTTATCTTGCCGATGGTGATGTATACCGTTTAGCCGAAACGCGCGATGGTATGATCATGATGATTCGCGCCATTCGGGAAGGTTTCCATGTTCTGGATCACCTTGCTATTCCAATTGTTCCCGGAAGGTTAAAAATCCTGCGTTACATTCCGGAAAGTATCCTGATTGTTATTTTAAGAACGATTTTAAAAACTCCAAAAGCCGAATTGGTTTTGGCACAGCATGCACGATCCGCCCGTGATGAAATGCGGCAATTGGGTCTTGATTTCCAACAATTAGTCATGAATGCGAAAGTACCAACATTAAATATTGATAATTTGATGCGGTATGTGGACGTACAAGTGGAACCATTGCCTATTGGAAGCCGGACGATCAGGATTTGTCGTCAGGATTGGACAATCGGGCTATTGGTCATCGTTGGCTTTTTATTTGGGGTGGCTTTGGTACGCAAACATCGAACTAATTAAAAACCTGACATATTTCTCATAGATTCTTCAATAGTTGTACATGTTAACTTCATAAAATCTTCATATCTTTTGTTTATCCTTTAGTCAAGGTTGAAAACAACCGGATTAACAATAATCAAAATAAGGAGATTTTAGAAATGAAAAAGAGTTTAATTGCAGTATTGGTTGCAGTTGTGTTGGTGGGTGTGGTTGGTGTGGCAGGTTCCGTGTATGCCCAGTCACCTACCCCGGAAACCTGGACACCAGGTCAGGGATATGGAAATCGCGCACAACTTCAGACCGAAGATGGTCTCGGAATTTATCACGATGAATTAATGACGATTTTCTCGGATGCTCTGGGAATTAGCGTAGAAGATCTGGAAGCCAGAATTGATGCCGGAGAAACCCTGATGCAAATTGCTTTAGCCGAAGGTTTGACATTTGATGAGATCAAAGCCTTAATGCCGGTAGGCAGCTTTGGAGCGATGTCTCAATTTGGTCACGGATACCGCTACAACAACTTGAATGGCGAATTTGTCCCAGGTGCAAATTGTGATGGCAGTTGTCTGGAAGATGGTGAATATGTCCCACAATATCTTGGACCACAACCAGGTGCAGGCCTGGGCAGGGGTGCCCGTGGCGGCGGCCGCTAATAAACGGTAGTTAGAAAAAGAGTTGATCTGTATTGTCAGATCAACTCTTTTATTTTAAACAAGTGTGCCGGAGCGAAAAAAAATATTCGGTAGAAAAAATCCATTTTCACCTATCAAAATTGAGAACACTTTTTTCTTGTATTCGTTTTTGCTTTACTATAAAATCCATTTGGTTAATTTTTAAGCAATTTTCCTATTTTTTTTGTAGTAATTACGATTTCAGGAGATACATAGATGACTGAGCCTTTTATGGGAGAGATCAGAATATTTTCGTTTAATTATTCTCCACGTGGTTGGGCGATGTGTAATGGGCAATTACTGCCAATCAATCAAAACCAGGCTTTGTTTTCTTTGCTTGGAACGATGTATGGTGGTGATGGCCGTGTAAATTTTGCCTTACCGGATTTTCGGGACAGGGTCCCGCTTCATTTTGGAAGTCAATTTATTTTGGGTCAAAGAGGCGGAGAGGCCAGTCACACGCTATCAATCTCAGAATTACCAGAGCATACACATCCACTTTGGGCGTCTCAGGATATGGCAAATTCACCAAACCCTACCGGGAATGTGCTTGCCTCTACGCAAAGTGAACTCTATGCCAGCTCCGGTGCATTTATGGTTCTTTCGCCATCATCCATTTTGAACACCGGTGGTAGTCAGGCGCACGAAAATCGCCAGCCGTATTTAACTTTAAATTTTTGTATCGCTCTTCAGGGAATTTTCCCTAGCCAGACCTAGGAGGTTTTAAAGATGCCGCCTTTAGTAGGTGAGATAAAGATGTTTGCGGGGAATTTTGCCCCAGCTGGATGGATGTTTTGTGAAGGGCAGTTATTGCCAATTTCTGAATATGAAACCCTTTTTAATTTAATTGGCACAACCTATGGTGGTGATGGGCAGGAAACCTTTGCGCTGCCCGATTTACGTGGGCGCGTTCCAATCCATCAAGGGTCGTATAATATCCTGGCTCAGCCGGGTGGAACGGAAGAGGTGACATTAACAGTAAATCAAATTCCCTATCACAGTCACGCGCTTCTGGCTGTAAGTTCGCCTGCTTCATCAAAAAATCCATTAAATGGAATTTTGGCGAGCTCAGCAAATAGTTTGTTGTACCGTGCGGGTGCTAACACGCCAGTAGCCATGAATTCCGCCAGTCGTTCCATTGCAGGGGGATCACAACCTCACTCAAATTTCCAACCTTACCTTTGTGTTAATTTCATCATTTCACTATTTGGCATATTCCCTAATTTTTGAGAGGAAGAACGTATGGCTGATCCATTTGTTGCTGAAATAAGAATCTTTTGTTTTAATTTTGCGCCGCGCGGCTGGGCATTTTGTGATGGACAAATCCTGCCGCTTTCCCAAAATACTGCTTTGTTCTCATTATTGGGCACAACGTACGGAGGGGATGGACATTCATATTTCGCCTTACCGGATTTACAGGATTCAGCACCAATGCATCCCGGGCAAGGCCCAGGATTATCCTTACATGATCTTGGAGAAGTCGGGGGTGCAGATGTTATTGAATTGTTAGAAAGTGAGATGCCCGCCCATTCTCATCAAGCAAATGCAGCCCAATTTCCTTCTTCATCCAGTTCCCCGGATGGTATGCTCGCCAGATCAAGAAATGCAGAAATTTATCGGGACAGCCTCTCCAATCCGGTTCTAATGTCTTTTAATTCGGTTAGCATAGCGGGAGGAGGGCAACCTCATAATAATATGATGCCTTATTTAACGGTGAATTTTTGTATCGCTTTACAGGGTGTTTTCCCTCCAAGGACCTAACTTGATTTCGTATACCTTTCGCAATGTTGATTTTAATCAGGACCAGGAAATTTTATTTCAGATCTATGCCAGTACAAGGTCTGAAGAATTGACTTTGACCAACTGGACTGAAGAACAAAAAATGAGCTTTTTGATGATGCAATTTCGATCACAACAAGCTTACTACATTGAAAACTATCAACAGGCGCAGTTTCAGATCATTGAATCCAATCACCAAACGATCGGGCGGCTATACACATCTGTAATGAACAAAGAGTTACGTATCGTTGATGTCACTATCTTGCCGGAATTTCGCGGGAATGGAATCGGGACGAAAATTCTGGAATCTATTTTAAAGGAAGCGCAAAAACAGAATCAGGATGTGACCATCCATGTTGAACGGAATAATCCGGCATTAAAACTTTATTTACGTTTAGGTTTTTCGATCATTGAAGATAAGGGAGTTTATTTATTTCTCAGCCGGCCGTGCCATCAGAAAAAAGCGGTGAACGTATGACAGAACCAATCTTATCTGTTCAGGATTTTCTCCCCCTCATTAATAAAGACTTTTCCATTCTACTGGCGAACGGTGAGCGCTATATCATCACGTTACAGCACATCGAACAATTTCGGAAACCAAACGAACTTTCAATTCGTACGCCATTTTCTCTATTATTCATCAACCCGGATACAAAAACATTTCTTCCTCAAGGGATGTATCACCTTCAGAATTCAGAAATGGGATTTTTCGATATTTTTCTCGTTCCCATTGGGCCGGATTCTGCTTATATGCGCTACGAAGCCATTTTTTCATAATTTTTGGTAATTTAAAGGATTATTCATGAAACATCATTCTCATCGATCTCAAATTTTTTTATCCAATATTGTGAAAATTTTCATTATACTCTCGATGTTTTTAACTGCAATTTTTCCCGGATCCACGGTTACGGCCAAACCAGTCACCCAAAATCAGACTGAAATTTCCGTGACCAAAACGGATTTATTGGAAGTGGATGAAAATAATAATAAAAAACCAGATCCCGGTGATACGCTTAAGTATGAAATCCTGGTTTCAAACGATGGGATGATGGATTTGAATGGTGTTTCCATCCTGGATTCACTCCCGGAAACTTTGACACTGGTCCCCAATTCTCTCGAAACTACACCTTTGGCATATCCACAAACATTTACGATCGCAGAAGATTCGCCTGTGGATATTACTTTATCCGGCTTTGACGCGGATGGAGACCCGTTGACAATTACTCGCGAGACGGACCCGGAAAATGGCAGCATAACAGGCACAATCCCGGATTTAACATATACGCCTTCCCTAAATTTTTCCGGCACCGATTCATTTACATTTAAAGTTTGTGATGATTTTGTTCCATCTCCAAATTGTGACGAAAGTACGATTCTAATTAATGTCGGCGGAGAAAATGATGCTCCCATAGTTGAGGCTGCAACATTTGACCTGGATGAAAACAGTGCAAATGGGATAAGCGTCGGTTTTGTACATTTCACAGACGCAGAAAGTGGGCAAAATCACACGTTTTCAATACCTTCCGGGAATACGGATGGTGCATTCGAGATAGATCCGGTAAGTGGTGAAATAACCGTGGTCAATTCCTCGGCAATTGATTTTGAGACCACACCAACCTTTAACCTGATTGTTGAAGTTTCGGATGATGGCACCCCACCACTAAGCGGTTCGGAAGTGATCATCGTCAACCTGATTGACCAGAACGAAGCACCAGAAATCGCCGATCAAACTTTTTCCATTGATGAAAATTCACCAATTGGGTCTGTTGTTGGTTTAGTTATCGCTAATGATCCGGATACCGGTCAAATTCTCACTTATTCCATCCTGAGCGGGAACACCGATGGTGCTTTTCAAATTAATGCCACAACAGGCGAAATATCGGTACTTACCTCCACACCGCTCGATTTTGATGAAAACCCGGTTTTTACCCTGTCGATTCAAGTTGAAGATGATGCAACCCCAGCACTTACAGATGTTGCAATCATCACGATCAACCTCAACCAGGTCAATGTCGCACCTGTTATTGACCAGACTACCTTTTCTGTTGATGAAAATAGTTCCGTTGGGAGTGATGTTGGTACTGTTACATTTACAGATCTAAACGCCAACCAAAACCATTCCTTTCAAATCACATCCGGGAATTCAGCCGGAGGCTTTTCCATTAACAGTACTACTGGACAAATCACCGTCAATAAATCTGGGGTGTTGGATTTTGAGACGACACCAGCTTTCAGCCTGACAGTAGAAGTTATGGATG
>CAZPIM010000008.1:46814-51892 GCA_964586385.1 uncultured Anaerolineaceae bacterium | reverse complement strand
TTAATACCGCAACTGGTGAAATCACGGTACTTTCATCCATACCACTCGATTTTGATGAAAACCCTGTTTTTACGCTGTCGATTCAAGTTGAAGATGATGCAACCCCGGCACTTACAGATGCTGCAATTATCACGATCAACCTCAATCAGGTCAATGTCGCACCTGTTGTTGACCAGGCAAGCTTTACAGTGAATGAAAATAGTCCCGTGGGGAGTGCTGTTGGAACTGTTACATTTACAGATCTAAACGCCAATCAAAACCATTCCTTTCAAATCACATCCGGGAATTCAGCCGGAGGCTTTTCTATTAACAGCACAACCGGGCAAATCACCGTCAATAATTCAATTGTGTTGGATTTTGAGACGACACCAGCTTTCAGCCTGACAGTAGAAGTTATGGATGATGGTGCTCCGCCACTAAGCGATTCGGAAGTGATTACTGTCAATCTGGTTGACCAGAACGAAGCGCCAGAAATCGCCGCTCAAACTTTCTCCATTGATGAAAATTCGTCAGTCGGGACAACTGTTGGTTCCGTTATAGCTAATGATCCGGATTCCGGGCAATTGCTCGCCTATTCGATCCTGAGCGGGAACACCGATGGTGCTTTTCAAATTAATACCGCAACTGGTGAAATCACGGTACTTTCATCCATACCACTCGATTTTGACGTTAACCCGGTTTTTTCCCTTTCGGTTCAGGTCGCTGATGATGCAACACCAGCCCTTACTGCGGATGCAATCATCACAATCAACCTCAATCAGGTCAATGTTGCACCTGTTATTGACCTAAGTACCTTTTCGGTGAATGAAAATAGTCCTGTGGGGAGTGCTGTTGGAACTGTCACATTTACAGACCAAAATGCAAATCAGAATCATTCATTTCAAATTACATCCGGGAATTCAGCCGGAGGCTTTTCCATTAACAGCACGACCGGGCAAATCACTGTCAATAATTCTGGTGTGTTGGATTTTGAGACTACCCCAACTTTCAGCCTGACAGTACAGGTTACAGATGATGGCACCCCGCCATTAAGTGATTCAGAAGTGATCATCGTCAACCTGGTAGACCTGAATGAATCTCCGGAAATCGATGATCAAAATTTTGGAATAAACGAAAATTCACCGATCGGAACGCTTGTTGGGACAGTTGGTGCAAATGATCCAGACAGTGGGCAAACGTTAAATTTTGAAATCTTAACCGGCAATACCGGGGGTGTTTTTGAAATAGACCCGGTTTCAGGTGTGATCACCGTTCTGGACCCGACAACATTAGATTTTGAAGGAACATCTGTCTATAACCTGACCGTTCAAGTGACGGATGATGGATTGCCGGCTTTATCTGCTTCTGCAACAATCACAATTGATGTCTACGGATTAAATGACGCTCCGAGTATTTCGTCCGCGACTTTTACGCTGGATGAAAATTCTTTGCCCTCCACAACAATTGGTACCGTAACAGCTTCAGACCCGGATGCTGGACAGATTTTAACCTTTGCGATTATTGCCGGCGATCCCGGTGGCACATTTTCGATTCATGCACTGACTGGAGAGATAACTGTCAATGATGCAGCGGCTCTGGATTATGAAACATCTCCAACCTTTGACTTAACTGTTCAGGTCACAGATGATGGTACCCCAATTCTTTCCAGCTCTGCAACAATCACGATAAATCTTAATAATGTAAATGAACAACCTGTCGTTTTGGATGATACTTTTTCGATCAATGAAAATGCAGTAAATGGATTATTGGTAGGGACGGTGAGTGCTACTGACCCTGATGACGGTCAAACTTTGACATTCTCCATCCTTTCGGGCGATTCATCCGGTATATTTTCCATTGACCCCGCTTCCGGTCAAATTTCAATCGCTAATGGATCACTATTGGATTATGAAGGTGGTACGATCACATACCTGCTCATCGTACAGGCAATAGATGACGGGACAGGATTGCTCTCTGATTCCGCGACCATAACAATACAGGTCTTGGATATCAATGAAGTTCCCCAAATCTCCCCACAGATTTTTTCTCTGGATGAAAACAGCCCCAATGCAACTGAAGTTGGAACAGTCATTGCCACCGATCCAGATGCAGGTCAGATGATGAGTTTTTCAATTATCGGCGGAAACTTTTTGTCTGCCTTTGCAATCGATGCTGTAACCGGGATGATTTCTGTTTCTAATGCAATGGTTGTGGATTATGAAACCTGGCCGGTTTTTAATCTTGTCGTTAGAGTCACAGATAATGGCTCTCCCATCTTATATTCTGATGCTGCGATCACGATCAATTTGAATGACATCAATGATGCACCGGTTACATATAACGATTATTATGAAACCATTGGGAATACTCTACTGGAAGTAAGCGCATTAAATTCATCGGTTTTTCCTCATATTTTTGTGTCCGGCAGCGTTTTGTCAAATGACACTGATGTTGAGAACAATATTCCATTAATCGCCACCATTGATACGATAACAACGGGTGCCGTGGTCGTTTTGAATACCGATGGAACCTTTACCTATTCACCTCCCCCAGGGAAGACCGGGGAAGATACATTTACTTATACTGTAACAGATAGTGGGGGAGCATCCTCAACAGGTACAGTCACCATTCGAATGCAGGGCATGGTGTGGTATGTAAATAATACTGCATCTTCAGATGGTTCGGGCCGATCGGATGATCCTTACCACGATCTATCGGATGCCCAAACTTTATCGGTTGTATGGGACGTGATTTTTGTTTATTTCGGAGATGGAACGAACACCGGGCAAAACAGCGGTTTTGTTTTAAAGAATAATCAAAAGTTATTCGGTCAAAGCGTTGGTTTGTCACTTCCATTCTCAATCAATGGAAGTCCATCACCAACGGTACTGGTACCTGCAGGTGGGAGCAATCCTAAAATTGGGAATGCATCAGGTTATGGAATTACGCTGGCAGCAAACAACACCATTCAAGGATTTGAGATTTCCTCTCAAGGTGGGGCAGGTGTATTCGGTACAGACATTGGAGATTTTTCATTTGATTCATCCAGTATTACGACCACAGGTGTCGGTGCTCTCAATTTGACAAACGGATCGGTATCGATTGAATTAACTGCTTTAAATTCCTCCGGGAGTACTTCAACAGGACTTAACTTAAACACAATATCGGGTACAGTTGCCATCGACTCAGGCAGTCTGGCAAATTCAAATGGTGCATTGGTAAATATCTCCGGTGGTACAGTATCACTCGATTTTAAAGCGTCTTTGTCACAGGCGAATAATTTCCCGATGCTCAATATTGTTAATCATGCCACAGGAACGATCAGTTTTTCAGAAAGGACACTTTCTGCAACCAATGGCAATGGACTTCAGTTTTCAAATGCTGATGGGACTTACAATTTTCCTGACCAATTGACCTTGAACGGCGGGGACGCCGGGATTGATATTCTAGCCGGTTCCGGTGGTACGTTTACATTTGAAGACACCGCAACCATAACAAATCCGAGTGGAACAGCTTTTATGGTGCAAAGCAGCACGCCCACGATCACGTATTCCGGATCCATCTCGGATAATACAGGGTATCTGTTGGATGTTGATAACATGGATGGTGGAACGTTGACCTTCCAGACAGGAAATCTGACATCCACTGCATCTGGTGTCCGTATCCTGAATTCCAACGGTGCTATGGTCAATTTCGATAACCCAACCAAAAGTTTTTCAACGTCATCGAACAATGCGATCACACTTACCAATAATGCCAGCAGTACATTCTCTTTTAAGACGGGAACCCTAACCATCAATACCACTTCCGGAAGGGGTATTGACGCCGGCAATGGCGGAACCATTGAGATTCTTGGATCCAACAATACCATCACTTCAACAACAGGGATTGCATTACGTGTTGATGGCGTTGTGTTTAGTTCCAGCGGATTGTCTTTTTCACGCATTTCATCAAACGGTGCATATAATGGGATTTATCTCAAAAATACAGGGAATGCGGGCCGATTCATTGTTAGTGGAACTGGTTCGTCAGGATCAGGTGGGACAATTCAGAATTCGACAGATACCGGCATCTATTTGGAATCCACATTCAATCCGAGCTTGTTGTGGATGACTGTGTCTTCCAACAGTAAACATGGAATTCATGTTAACAATGTCGCAGGATTAACTTTAGACCATTTGAGCGTAACCCAGAATGGAAATGCGATTGGGGAGAACGGCATCCATATTCAGCAACCATCCGGAAGTTATGCAATCACGAATTCAACCATCACTAATTCATTTGAACACAATATTTACGTGACCGGAACCAGTGGATTGGTAACCGGATTTTCGGTGACCGGGAACTCGGCCATATCACATGCTGCATTAACCTCTGCAACGGATAGAAACGGCATTAATATCTTTTTACCCTTGGGGAGCAGCCTGCGATTTAATCAGATTACGATTCAAAACAATGCTATTTCCGGGAATGATACCGCGGTGCGCATCATCACGGATGGTACAGCGCGTGTGGATCGGGTTGATATTGCCAATAATACAATGAATGCAAATTCGTTTGGTGTTTCATTAGGCGCTCATACCAATTCAACTTTGAATTATCGGATCGCTACCAATACATTCTCAAATGGTACGTATACACAAATTGTTAGTAATGTATTTGATTCTGCCTTTGCGGATGGTTTGGTAAGTACGAATAATGTTGCATTAACCTCCGGTAGCGGATTTACCTTTGGAATGGCATTCTCACAGATAAAATCCAGCAGGCAAGTCGTCAATATTTCCTCAAATACGGTTTCCGGGTTTGGTGATTCCGGCATCTTTTTAAGTACGCAAGCTTCATCAGGAATTGGGACAGGTCAATTACATGCAACCGTCTTGAATAATAATATTTCGACAGGCATGAATACAGCCCTGGGAGCGCTTTATATTCAATCCGGTAGTTCCGGTAGCGGTACGGAAACGAATATTTTATGTGCAAACGTACGCGGAAACACACTAAATGGTGGTTCAGGCGATTTGGGGTTTGGTTTTCCGGTGGATGTGGCTTTGGATTATATGACTGCGTCAACCACAATTCAGCTTGAGGGTAATGCAAAT
>CAZPIM010000008.1:8762-46714 GCA_964586385.1 uncultured Anaerolineaceae bacterium | reverse complement strand
GCAGGCAAATCCATCAAAATCACATTCCTGGCAGAAATCGCAAATCCTTTAAGTAGTGGCAGCACAAGAATTACAAACCAGGCATTTGTGAGTGGATTGAATTTTGCGACTGTGGCCAGTGATGATCCCGACACAGTTGATCTTGATGACCCAACCATAACCTTGGTGTCATTGCCGGAAACGCAACCGGAAACAGGTTTTGCTCCATTCCGTTTGACCAATTTACCTGATCAGACCGAAAAAACCACCTTCCAGGATTTGGGATCGATCTGGTTGGAAATTCCGAGCCAAAATCTTAAGGCTTCCATTGTCGGTGTTCCATTAACAGATCAGGGCTGGCAGATTGATTGGCTATATAAGGAAATCGGTTATTTGCAGGGAACAGCTTTTCCAACAAATAATGGCAATAGTGTATTGACTGCACATGTGTATGATGCTTTTGGTAACCCGGGACCATTTGTTAATTTAGGAAAATTGATCTGGGGCAGACAAATCATCGTGCATGCATTTGGTTCCAAATACATTTATGAGGTGAGATCAACGCAGTGGTTTGTCAATCCAGATGATACAACTTCATTTAAGCACGAAGAGAAACCCTGGTTGACATTGATAACCTGTCGGGGATACAACGAAAAAACCGATACGTACAATTGGCGAACAGTTGTTAGAGCAGTTTTGATTAAGGTTGTACCTGAATAAGTTTTCACCTTCAAAAGGGTTTTGATGATTATTTTTAGATCAGATTGAATAGTTTAGAAACGAGAGAATAATTATGAAAAAAGAAGTAAATCGTCGCACATTTATTAAAATGACCGGTACCGCTTTCGGTATTTTAGCGTTGGGTTCATTATTGCCGGTTGATAAGCTGCTTTTCCCAAAAATCGAATTTGCAGGATTTTTATTTCGGGGGGATACCAGCGGAAAACTTCTTTATTCCGCAGATCAGGGGAAAACCTGGCAAATTGCAGCGAAATTCGGTGAGCATTGTATTGTGAAAAATTTGCAATTAATGGATGATCAATTGGAGTTAACCCTCATGACACAAGGTTATCCGTTTTCACTTAAATCAAAAGATGGTTTTATCTGGATGAACCAGGTTTGAGTAAGCGGTTTTCTACCTGAAAAGTATTAAGCAAAGTAATCCCTGTTATTTGAAAAGTGGTCGGATCAATAAATTCCGACCACTTTTTTATTTATTATTAATCAACATTGGCTGTTATTTAAATATAGGAATGGTGAAGATAAATTTACTACCCTGTCCTGGACCATCGCTGGAGACCTGAATAGTACCCCCATGTGCTTCCACTAAATGTTTTGTGATGGTTAACCCAATCCCACTTCCACCCGCGCTGCGGGCTCTTGATTTATCGGCTCTATAAAAACGCGTAAAGATGTGGGGCAAATGTTCCGAAGAAATTCCAACGCCATTGTCGATGACCTGGAATTGAACAAATAGCTGAGTCATTTGGACTTTCAATAATACAGTGCCACCGGTAGGTGTGTAATTCATGGCATTTGACAATAAATTGATCAGTATTTGCCGCAGTCGATCCGGATCGGCTTTCATTTCACCTAAATCTTTGGAAAATTCATTCTCAAATCGGATCCCTTTTTCATCAAAGAGCGGCTTATATTGCTTATAAACTTTCTCAAGAAACACAGGCAGTGAAAAAATTTGTAACGTCAGTGAAAAAGTACCGCCCTCCAGCCGACTGAGTTCCTGTAAATCATCGACAAGGCGTTGTAACCGTGTCGCTTCCACCAGAATGTTTTCAAATGTCTCGTTTTGTGCAGGTAAAACGCCATCGATCAAACCCTCAATCGAACCTTTTATGGTTGTTAACGGTGTGCGCAATTCATGAGAGATATCGGCGATCAATTGTTTTCGCATTTCTTCTGTCTTTTCGAGGCTGGTAGCCATTTGGTTAAAGCCCAAGGAAAGACGTTGAATTTCATCCATTTCCGATTCTTCCAGATCTTCAGGCAGGTCAACTCTTTGATGATAATTTCCATCTGCAATGAGTTGTGCGCTATGGAAAAGCTTGTTTAATGGGTTGGAAATCTGGCGGCTAATTAACCAACTGGCGATTAATGAAATGACTAATGCAATTGGTATGGATATCCACAAAGCTTCATTGGCAGTGATGCCAAATATCTGATAGACCCGGTTTTCCATCAGGTTCCCCAATATTCGAACACCGGGTCGCATCATCGTGTTCATTTCTGTCATGTGACGGGAAAAAAAATTGGGTAAAGAGACACGAAATGTAATTGCAAGAATAAACAAACTTATACAAGTAACGATAAACATGGATATGAAAATTTTCCAAAAGAAACTAATTCGTTTCATGAAATTTTCACCTCATCGTCGAATCGGTAACCAATTCCCCTTACCGTGGTGATAAAGCGATCATTTAATTTTTGACGGATATGCCCGACATGCACATCTACAACCCGGGTTTCTCCATAGTAAGCAGTACCCCAAACGCGATCTAATAATTGCTCCCTCGAAAGAACCTGGCCATGATGTTCCATTAAAGTGGCTAATAAATCAAATTCCATCTGGGTTAATTCCAGTGGGTTATTTTCAACCAGAACATTTCTACTCTTGTGATCCAAACGAATGTGTTGACTGAGCAGAATGGATTGCGGTTCGGTCTGGGTTTGTAACCGGCGAAACGCTGCATTGACTCTGGCGACAAGTTCCTTTGGGCTGAATGGTTTTGTAACATAGTCATCACCACCCAATGTCAACCCGACAATGCGATCTGTTTCTTCCGTGCGTGCGGTTAGAAAAATGGTGTAGGCATTTGATTCACGTCGAATTTGTGTCAATACTTCCAGTCCATTCATACCCGGCAACATAATATCCAAAATAATCAGGTCAGGTTTAAACGCATGCGCAGCTTTTACAGCTTTCTCGCCATCATCAGCTTCAAATATTTCATAGCCTTCTTTTCGTAAATACGCGCTGATTAAGTTTCTTATGCCGCGTTCATCATCGACGATTAGAATTTTTCGGGACATGGGTCTCCTGTATCATTCCGTTTGATGCGATCATAACACTTACTATTCTATATAGAAATATATAAAAACAAGCCGGCAAACGCCGGCTTGTATGTTTATTTCCAAGTGATTAAGATTCTGGATTTAACCAGCGACCCATTCTGCCACCAAAACCACCACGGCATCCTTTGCCTTGAAAATCTTCCCGGTTTTCCCACATATTTTTCATTCGTTCCACCATATTTTGGTAGAAGGTTCCGGTTGTATCCACACCTGCTGCTTCCCAGGCGGCTTTATGTGCATCGGTTAACAAAGTCTTGATTTCTTCGTCACTCAGACCAGCATCTTTTGCAATCTGTAGTAATGTTTCGTCATTTGTAAGGCGTTCGTTTATATCCTCAACACTCAGACCGGTTGCTTCGGATAATGCATTGATAACATACTCATGAACAACACCCATTTGTCCGTCAGCAAAACGACCCATCATGCCGCGACCACGACCCATCATTCCGCCATAGCCACCTTCTAATTCTTCGCCGTCACATCCCGGACAAACGAAATCCTGGTTTTCTGGTGTTTCAGGGGTTGGTGTCTGGGCTTTGACAACCAGAACTGTTCCGGTTATCAGGAAAACTGCCACCAGCATAATTCCAACAAATAATAATCCTTTTTTCATTTCATACCTCCAATATTTACAATTCACTATTTCTGATTTAATCTTACTTGCTGAATGTAAAGAATATGTAAAGAAATTTTAAAGGTATACCCAAGATTTATTGAGTGAAAGTATAAGTTCTGGCTTCCAGGAGAGATTTTTTGTTTTAATTGACATTAGAATATGAGTGTTAGATAATAATTACCAAATTGCATGTCGTGCTGAATATCTGACCTGTGAAATATGGAGAGAATGATGCAAAAACACCACGAATTGACCTTGAAGAGATTGCAGACTTTTCGAAAAGCTTTAGAGTCAAGGTTATATAAGCATAAACATGCTGTCGACCTTTTTCATTATGCAGCACCTGGACGCATTTCAGTACAAGACGCTACACAAGCCGATTATCAGCCGATAAACACCGGTGTTCGTCTGCAACCTTTCTGGTCCACACATTGGTTTAAAGCAAAATCAATTATCCCGTCTGACTGGTCCGGACAGGAAGTACATTTTCTTTGGGATTCATCCAGTGAAGCCTGTATTTGGGTGGATGGTCAAGCGCAACAAGGATTGACAGGTTCAAATAATGGATATTCGGACTTACCTGTACGCGCTGCATTTCCTGTAAAAAAGCAAGCCAATGGTGGCGAGGTGGTCGAAATCATGATTGAGGCTGCGATCAATAATCTGTTTGGTCTTGCAACCTCAGACCCACGCAAAAACGAAGGAATTGGTTTGCTTCGGCAGGCTGAACTGGCAGTATTTGACCGTCCTTTATGGAATCTATATTGGGATTTTGTGATTGTATCTGATATGGCAACCTATTTGCCACAGAATACACCCAGAGCCGGTCAGGCAGTATTTGCGGCAAACAGGATGGTTAATACCATCCGTTGGGAGGATTTGACCAGTTATGCTTTCGCTCAGGAAATTGCCGCTGAATTTCTGGCTCAGGCTAACGGAGAAAGCCAGCACCAGCTTTCTGTTTTGGGGCATGCCCATATCGATACAGCCTGGCTTTGGCCAATTGCAGAGACAAAACGCAAATGTGTACGTACATTCAGTTCAGCTATTCGTCTGATGGATTCTTTCCCGGAGTTCCGCTTTGTTTGTTCCCAGGCACAACAATTGGCCTGGATGAAATTAGAATACCCGGATTTGTTTCAAAGAATTAAAGAAAAAGTAGATGGTGGTCAATTTATTCCGGCAGGCGGTACCTGGGTTGAGCCTGACACGAATGTTCCCAATGGAGAATCATTGGTCCGGCAATTCCTGTATGGACAAAAATTCTTTGAGCAGGAATTTGGGGAAATATCCGAAATTTTCTGGGAACCGGATGTTTTTGGTTATTCAGCAGCCTTACCGCAAATTATGCGCCTGGCTGGTGTGAAGTACTTTCTAACGCAAAAACTTTCCTGGAATGAATTTAACAAACCGGTCCGGCATAGTTTTTTGTGGGAAGGTCTGGATGGCAGTCGTGTGCTGGCACATTTCCCACCGGTGGATACCTACAATTCCATGGCAAATGTAAAAGAAGTACTATTTCATTCGGAAAATTATAAAGACCATGAACGCTCTAATGAAAGCTTGCTCTTGTATGGCTATGGTGATGGCGGTGGCGGACCTTCTGAAGAAATGTTGGAACAATTGTCTCGCATCGGAAATGTGGACGGATTGCCAGTGATTACACATCGCTCACCGCAAGAATTCTTTGAACGGTTGGTAGCTGATTTGAAGGATCCGACTGTTTGGGTGGGTGAATTATATTTTGAAAATCATCGTGGTACTTACACCTCACAGGCAGCAGTCAAGCTTGGTAATCGACGGTGTGAAGAAAAACTGCATGATCTCGAATTTCTTACCAGCCTGGCAAATCTGATTAAAGGTCAATCTTACCCAGCAGAAACGATTCAGAATCTTTGGCAATTGCTCTTAACCAATCAATTTCACGATATTTTACCGGGTTCATCGATTGCAGAGGTGTACCGGGATGCGCAAACTGTTTATTCGCAGGTACTAAAGGAATGTGCGCATTTACGCCAGGCAGCTTTGTCGACTCTGTTACAAGATTCCAAAGGGTATTCGTTAATCAACACAATCGGTTGCCGGCGTATAGAGGTTATTGCACTACCATCCGGAATAAATGGTCAGCAGGTCGTCGAGCAAGGCGAAACTTTGGGGGTGGTTGATATTGAATCCTATCAAATCAAGAATGTTTCTGAATGTGTCAGGGAAGAAAGCCGTTCGGTACGTGTAATAGAACATTGTGGTGGTGTAACCCTGGAAAATGATTTTGTCCAGGTGATGATTAATCTGGAAGGTCAAGTAACCAGCCTGCTGGAAAAAACAAATGGGAGGCAATGCATCCTGCCGGATGAAAAAGCAAACCAACTGGTGGTCTATGAAGATCTTCCCTATGATTATGATGCCTGGAATGTCGATGTTTATTATGCAGAAAAAATCCTTCATTTGCCTATAGCCAACAAGATGAAAGTAGTAGAGTCAGGTCCCTTGCGGGTAAAAGTGGCTTTCGAAGTTCCAATTGGAAAATCAAGTTTGTTGAAACAAAACATCACACTAACAGCCATTTCTTCCCAAATTGAATTTGAAACCTGGGTGGATTGGCGGGAAAGCCATGCATTCTTACGTGTCTTATTCCCATTAAATCTGCGCTCAAATTATGCGACATTCGAAACACAATTCGGTTGTGTTCAACGACCGACACATTTCAATACCAGTTATGATCTGGCGCAATTTGAAGTACCGGTCCAGCGATGGGCAGATTTATCAGAACCCGATTTTGGTGTTTCCTTATTAAATAATTGTAAGTATGGAAGCGCATGCCATGGGTCGGTGCTTTCGCTTTCATTATTACGATCACCGAAAGATCCTGACCCTGATGCGGATATGGGAACCCATTATTTTTCATACGCACTTGTACCACACGCCTTGAGTCCGCAATTAAGTGCAATTTGGTGGCAGGCAGCCAGGTTTAATCAATCTCTGCAATTGGAAAGCGGACTCCCCAATCTGGCTGATTTGAAAACATTTTGGGTTGATGCGCCTAATATTGTTTTGGATACCATCAAGGTCGCAGAAGATGGTGATGGTTTGGTAATCCGTATGTATGAAGCTTCAGGCAGCCATACCAATGCCGTTCTTCGCTGGAAATTCGAATTTTCTACCGTTGAACGGTGTGACCTTTTGGAGAGAAAACTGGAATTTTGTCTGTTTACTGAACAAAAAATGCCTGTGGTATTAAAACCGTTTGAGTTGGTTAGTTTTCATTTCAGATCTATACAGGATGGATGATAGTCCTGTCGTCTTCTTTCAAGTAAAATAATAGTAACGATATTTGTAAGCAGGAGAGTGAAAAATGTTAGTTGGTGATCGAATGTCAAAACCAGTATTATCGGTCAGCCCTGAAACTCCGGTTCAGGATGCACTGGCTCAAATGCGCAAGGAAAATGTCAGCCGTTATCCGGTTCTGAATAAAAAAGGAAAGCTTGTTGGTATCGTCAGTGAAAGTGATTTACTAAATGCTTCTCCATCGGATGCCACTACACTTTCTGTCTGGGAAATTAATTATTTGTTGAGCAAAATTACCGTCGAACGTGTTATGTCAAAAAATGTTATCACTGTGGAAGAAGATTCTACTCTCGAGGAAGCTGCTCGATTAATGGCTGATCACCGCATAGGCGGTCTGCCGGTAATGCGAAACGATTCGGTTGTTGGTATTATTACCGAAACGGATTTGTTCCGTCTGTTCCTGGAAATGATGGGTGGCAGAGAGTCTGGTATCCGTGTGTCAGTTCTGATCAAAGAACAGCCTGGCATGCTGCATCGATTGACAAAAGCAATTGATGAAGCTGGTGGCAATATTATTGCGGTCAGTACTTTTGCAGGGGAAAGTACCGAAGATCGGGAAGTGACCTTAAAAGTGTCACAAATGGATGTTGAAGTTCTACAGAAAGCGCTTGACCCGGTGGTGGAAAAAATCTGTGATTTGCGGGTAATTAAGATCAGATAAATTGATTGAAAAATGATTTTTAGAAACTCTTGTAAGCAATTTTGCAAGAGTTTCATTCTTTAATATGGGTAAGTACCTCGATCTGGTATAGAATTTAACAATACGAACATGAGGTATTTTTATGAGTAAACAACCTTTACGGGCAATCTTAATTGGAGCGGGACAACGGGGAGCGCAATCCTATGCACCTTATGCTTTGGAATACCCGGATCAAATTCAATTTGTTGCGGTTGCAGAACCAAATCCCATTCGCAGACAGACTTTTTCTGAACAACATCACATTGCTGCAGAAAACCAGTTTGAAGACTGGCAGGCATTACTGAATCAATCACAAATCGCTGATGTTGCATTGGTTTGTACACAGGATTGGCAGCATACTGCACCGGCAATATCTGCCATGCAGGCCGGTTATCACGTATTACTTGAAAAGCCCATGGCAAACATAGCCGCCGAATGTAAACAGCTTTTGGATGTAAGTCGAAAGACCGAAAGGCAACTGCATATTTGCCATGTCTTGCGTTTCACACCACATTTTCAAAAAATGCGCGAGTTAGTGCAATCCGGTGTTTTAGGGCAAATTATTGATGTAGACCATCGTGAAAACGTTGCCTTTTATCATATGGCGCACTCCTATGTGCGGGGAAATTGGCGCAACAAAGAAGAAACCAGCCCAATGATTTTAGCGAAATGCTGTCATGATTTTGATATTTTAGCCTGGGTCCTTGGTCAAAATCCGAAAAAGCTGGTTTCTTTTGGTGAACTAAATCATTTCCGGCCTGAAAATGCACCGGAAGGTGCGCCTTCACGTTGTCTGGATGGTTGCCCGGTTGCAGATACGTGCCCGTACTATGCACCCAATATTTATTTAAAGATGGCACCATTTTGGAGCGGTGTTGCTGATACAGCCAGGGGAATGCCACGCTGGGCTGCAAAAACATACACCGAGAACCCGGGGTTGATTCGAGCACTCAGTCTTTTTTCTCCCCGGTTAAAACAGATCACGAATTATGCGGGTTGGCCGCTTACCGTTTTATCGGAAGATCCCAGTAGTGACAATATTGAAAAAGCGTTGCAAAGCGGACCCTATGGCCGGTGCGTATACCATTGTGATAATAATGTTGTTGACCATCAGGTGGTGATGATGCAAATGGAAGACGATGCGACGGTAACATTAACCATGCAAGGTCATTCACATTATGAGCATCGCTCAACCCGTATCGAAGGATCGCACGGGCGTTTGATGGCAGAGTTTGGCAACGGAGGTTCCCGGATTGTGATTGATGAGCATCGCACAGATTGGCATATGGAATACGATACAAGTGCGAATATATCGGATGGCCATGGTGGTGGTGATTTCCATTTGATGGAATCTTTTATAAACGCAGTCAATCAAGGGGATGTTGAAAAAGCGTTCCAGAACACCCGGGAAGCTTTGCAAAGTCATCTCTTGGCATTTTCCGCAGAAGATTCAAGATTACAAAATAAAGTACTGGATCGATCAACCTGGCAATAATCCAAAATTATTGAACTGTCTCTCCGGTCATTGTCCCCGTCTGATACGGCAATTTCTAAAAAGTTTGATAAAATATCCTTTGGTAAGCATGTCTCAGAATCAGGGGTCAATTGCTTTACAAGAATAAATAATGTATAATAAATAAAACATCCGTTCTATATTTAATACGATCATTCTATACTTGGGATGAAATGGAGTAGAAATTCGTGAGTAAACAATACAGTTCGGAACAGATCATTGAACTGGAATTTCTGGAAGCGGTTCGTCGCCGCCCGGGTATGTACATCGGGAATAACAACCTGCATGGCCTCCACCATATTTTACTGGAAGTGCTGGATAATTCCGTAGATGAATGCATGGCAGGTTATGCGACCAAAATCAGAGTGACCATTGAAAAAGATGGTTCTGTAGAGATCACTGATGATGGGCGCGGAATTCCTGTTGACTATAAGCCAGAGTCCGGAATGAGCACGTTAACGCAGGTTTTATTGAAACCACATGCAGGCGGAAAGTTCGGGGGTGATTCTTCGGCTTACTCCAGTTCTGGTGGTTTGCATGGTATTGGATTGAAATGCACCAATGCATTTTCCACATTTTTGGAAGTGGAAGTTCATCGTCATGGATTGATATTTTATCAGCGGTTTGAAGATGGCGGTATCCCGGTCACACCAGTTGAAATCTACACCAAAGAAATTAAGGATAGTCATCGCGCTGGGGTAATCGATGCAACCACCAAACTGATTGTATCTGGCAAAAAGGAAATTGCCACTGCACTTGAGGTGAATCACATGCGCCTGGCGGTAGAAGCCGATCCGGATCTGCCGAATGGCACTACCTTTCGTTTCCGCCCAAACCGCGCGCTCTTCGCCAGAGAAATGGAATGGCCAAACCCCACCAAATATGTTCCCTGGGAAAGTGAACGATTAAGTTCACGATTTCGTCAAATAGCGCATTTATATCCAGGAGTTTGTATCGAATTTTTGGATAAAAATACAAGGGAAGACGAACCGCTCATTTTTTTCTCCAAAAGAGGGTTGGTGGAGTATCTTGAGTATTTGAATGAGGACGAAGAGATCCTGCATAAACCGATTGTGTTCAAGGAAACCTCACAGATTGAAGCCGAGGGCGGGAAACACGAAATCGAAGTGGAAGTAGCATTGCAGTATGCTGGGGAAGAAACACAGATTTATTCGTTTGTTAATGCAATACCGACCCCAATGGGTGGAACGCATGTATCTGCTTTTAAAGCAGGTCTTACCAAAGCGGTCAAGCTTTTCGCTACGAATAAGAAATTATTAAAAGGAAACATGGATGTACGTGGTGATGATGCTTTGTTAGGTTTAACAGCTATTGTCAAATTGACGATGACCAGTACACCCCAATTCCTTTCACAAACAAAGGAAAGCCTTACTTCACCGGAAGTACACGGCCCCGTGCTTTCAACGACCTATAGTTTTATCAGTGATTACCTGGAAAAAAATATACCTGTTGGAAAATTAATTGTTAACCAGGCGGTTGCGGCTGTACGGGGGAGAGAGGCTGCTTCTCAAGCCCGCAAGTTGGTCATTAAAAAATCTGCCATGGATGCAGGAGAATATGTTTTAGGAAAATTGGCTGATATTCAACGCCGTGGGGGTAACCCGGTTGTGCCACTAGAACATACTGCCTTATATCTGGTGGAGGGCGATTCGGCTGGTGGTTCCTGTAAACAAGGACGAGACTCCCGTTATCACGCCATCTTGCCATTACGTGGAAAGATCCCGAATGTTGAAAAAATGAAGATCAATGACATCCTGAAGAACCGTGAAATTGCAGCAATTATTGCTGCGGTTGGGACAGGTGTCGGTGGGGACTGTGATGTGAGCGGAATGCGCTATGGTCGCATCTCGGTCTTGGTGGATGCAGATGTGGATGGTTCTCATATAGCCACATTATTAGCTACCTTGTTTTATAGAACCATGCGCCAAATCATCGATGAAGGTCGCTTTTTTGTCGCCAGACCCCCATTATATTTGGTGCGAAATTCAAAGTCCAAAGAAACCCGTTATGCCTACTCGGATGAAGAGCGGGAAGAAATTGAAAAAGCATGGGGTGGGGCGCGCTTCGTCACCATCCAACGCTATAAAGGCTTAGGTGAAATGAATCCGGAACAGCTACGGGAAACGGTCTTTTTACTGCCGGATGAAGCTGGTAATGTGCGCACAAAAAAGAAAGCGCGCTCAAAAGATAGCACTGGACCGGCAGAAAGAGTTTTAACTGCAGACGATTTTTCCAGCCGTGATATGCGCATGGTGATTGAAGACGTTCACCGCACCCGTTCGTTGATTCAACGATTAATGGGTACAGAAGTAACACCCCGCAAGGAATGGCTCATGAATGTTGATTGGAGCCAGGAAGATTAAATTTCCGAGGGAATAAATATGACCGATCGAAATGAAGAAAATGAAGAAACTCTCGTCCAGGAACATGCATTAGATCGATTTATCGAGGATGCCTACCGGCGTTATGCTATTCTGACGATATTGGATCGTGCGTTACCGGATGTTCGTGATGGACTCAAACCGGGTCAACGAAGAATCTTATATGCCATGGGTGATATGAATTTGCGGCATGACTTGCCCCATAAGAAATCAGCCCGTGTTGTTGGAGAGGTTTTAGGTAAGTACCATCCACATGGTGACCAATCAGTCTATGATGCCATGGTCCGCATGGCGCAGGATTTTTCCATGCGGGCACCTTTGGTTGATGGACAGGGTAACTTTGGATCCATCGATGGCGATAGTGCTGCGGCCATGCGCTATACCGAAGCCAGATTATCCAGTCTGGGTGAGGTTATGTTGACCGATATCGATAAAGAGACGGTAGATTGGTCTCCTAATTTTGATGGTTCGTTGAAAGAACCGGATGTTTTACCGACCCGTTTTCCCAACCTATTGGTGAATGGTGCAACCGGTATTGCTGTGGGTATGTCAACCAGTATCCTGCCGCACAATTTAGGCGAGGTTTGCGATGCAGTGAAATTTGTAACACAAAACTGGAAACGCAGAGATAAAATCACGGTTGCAGAATTAATGAAATTTATACCCGGACCGGATTTCCCGACCGGAGGATTGCTATATCGCTACCGCGTTAATGGGGGAGAGGAAGTTGTGGACGTGATCGCCCAGGCGTATGAAACAGGGCATTCCACCCTGGTTTGTCAGGCGAAGGCGGATATTCAGGATATTGGTGGAGGTAAGTCTGAAATTCTCATCACAGAATTACCATACCAGGTCCAGAAATCAACAATTTTGGAACGTATTGCCTCTGCCCGTGATAAATTCGCAGGGATCACAGATGTGCGTGACGAATCGGATTACCTGGGTATGCGTGTAGTTTTTGAAGTAGGTCGTGGTGCTGACCCTGTGGATGCATTGGATCGCTTGTTGGTAAACACAGGCATGCGTTCAAGCCTTTCCCATCATGCCCTCGCTCTGGTGAATGATGAAAACGGAAAAGCAGCGCCGAAGAATCTGACACTCTTAGATATGATTGTCGCTTTCATTCGTCACCGTCTGGATGTAATTACCAAGCGATCCCGTTTTGATCTGGATAAAGCAGAAGAACGAAATCATATTCTGGAAGGTCTGATCAAAGCATTAAGTATGATCGATGAAGTGGTCAGTATCATCCGGAAATCTCAGACAACCGAAACTGCTCGTAAGAATTTGATGGAAAAACTGGATCTGACAGGCGTGCAGGCGCAGGCAATTTTAGACATGCCATTGCGTAGATTAGCTTCCCTGGAACGAAAGAAAATGGAAGATGAACAAAAGGACCTGCTGCATAGTATCAAATTCCTCAAAAACATTCTTTCATCACAAGATCGACGTCTGGAAGTTGTGGGTGAAGAAACAGAAGAGATTAAAGATAAATTCGCTCAACCTCGAAAAACAGTGATTGTTGCCAGCGAGGAAGGTCATCACGCGGCTGTGACGGTTTCAGATTTAGTTACGCCGACCGAAGACCAATTAATTATGATCCAGGAAGCTGGCTTACAACGTGTTGATGCCAAAGGATTTCGTGAAAGCGTCACCAAAGATAAGCCTACCAGCCGGGCAGTGTCACTCGCTTTGTTGCGGGAAACAGCCAGACCAGAAGAAATCGTTTTACTCATTACCAATCAAGGAAGATTGTGGCAAGGAAATGCTGGCAGACTTCCCTTAAATGGTTCTTTTGCAGATTTAGGGCTTAAACGTGGAGAAAAGGTTGTTGGTTTAGGAGTGGCCAGAGAAAATCAAAAACTGATACTGATCACCTCTGCCGGCCAAATTAAAAGAGTAGAAATGCCGGATGTGATCAGCTCGAGAGCGGAAGCAACCTGGGCTGCAATTATTGGTTTAAACACCAATGAAGAGGTTTTATTTGCGGGTGTGGGAACTGATGATGCACATGTAATGATATGCAGCGCCGGGAGTGAGAAACTCACACCCCGCGTTTTGCGTTTTGAGACGGGATCCATTAATACGCAAGCCACACCGTCTGCGAAAGGTGTAACTGCAATAAAAATGATGGGCGATCCGCTGGTGGGTTGTGTCCTATTGGAATCGGATCAGATGAAAAAAGGTTTTGTAGTTGCCGTGACGGCTAAAGGGCACTTGAAACGAATCGCGATGGACGAATTTCCAGTTCAGGGTCGTGGTGGCCAGGGAGTTCAATTATGGAAATTGACATCCGAAACGGGCAGTGTGGTTGGAATTGCTGTCGGCACAGAAAAAGATCAAATCGATGTTTATTCGGAAAAAATGAAGCGTCTGAGATTAGATATTAAATCTCTTCCAAAAGTAACCCGTGCAACTAAAGGACTCGATTTAGGCTCTAAATATGTTAAGGGTCCATTATTTGGTGATGGTGAGTCAGTTTCCGGTGTGGTGATCAGTTAAAGTATGCCAATACGCAACTTATCCTCTCAGGAATATGACAAATCCATCCGAATTTTTAAAGTCACGGAGGAAATTGAGGTTTATGATGGTCATTTAGCGCTTCTGATTGACCAACTACTCAATCATATAAAAGTTTTGGTCGCGATTGCCCATGCACCCGGCGGTCCAAATCTGGCCAAGGCAATCCAAAAACATCCATTACTAAAAAAACCTTCGCTGGATGGGCGCACTCCGGAACGAATTTTACTGGCAGATTGTATTCGCATGCTGGACAGCCTGGTCGAACTATCTCATCTGACGGTCGATTCGGAAAATATGAAGCAAGTGGTATTTGAACTGGAAGAAATAAGAAAAGCAGTACCTTTCCTGGATTATCGTTACGAGGATGATACCTTTCCTTCCGATGCGGAGCGGGAATAGAGAAAACCAGCCATAAAGGATTAAACATTGTCCAATCCGGGTTTCATAGGTGATTTTTGTTCACCGGATCAAATGATATCGCACCGGGTTTTCCGTTCATGATGAAAGACAATGAAACAAAAAATGGCTGCCCAAACAACAGGCAGCCTTTCACATTGGATAAACAATTTTGTTAAAGAATTTTTGTTCCGCACTCGGGGCAGAATTTTGCACCTTTGCCATCGGTCCCACAACTCGGACAAACTGTACTGGCAGGTTTTACCTCAATTTTTGTACCGCATTCCGGGCAGAATTTTGCGCCTTTTGTCTCTGCTCCACAACTCGGGCAATGTGCTACGGAAGGCTGTATCATTTGAGATCCGCATTCCGGGCAAAATTTTGTACCTGCAGCAGCCATAGTGCCATCGTTAGGACACTTTGCCATTTGAGTTGCTGCTTGTTGAGCAGTCTCGGCAGCCTGTGTTACTTTTTTGACCATGTCTCCCAAACCAAAAGCGCTTGCAAAACCTTTCAGAGCTGCGCCTGCCTGCTCGCCGCGTGCTTCCGTTATCTCATTTGTTCGTGGACTATCTTCGTTACACAATCCACTTTGTGTGTCAAAGTCAGAAAGACAAACAATTCTGCTGCAAGTTGGGCATTCACGAAAATGAATTTGCGTTTGTTTCCAGGCTGATTCTAATTGCTCCGGCGTTAATGTATAGGAATAACGTGGATCTTCGCCGGTGACATTATTTGCTACAGCATTTCCTACCAGAGGAACTTTTCGTAGTAATCCTCCCAAAGCCTGCTTCCCAAAATCCTGGGCAACAGTTTTGATCACATCCGGCTGGCTGCGAAATTCCCTTTCGCATGAATCACAATAAAATACTGCGTAAGGACCGGTTCCATCGTTGCGAACATCATAACGTGGCTTACGTGAAAAACTACTCATATAATCTCCTTTGTAAATAAAAAGAAAATGATAATAAGAGTCTATAACTACTGTCTGAAGAAGTCAATTCAATTTTGGGTAATAGCGATTTCTCGCTTTATTTCCTGTTGGAGTAAAATAAAAAAACTACCATCTCATTTGAGATGGTAGTGGTGGGTCGATTTCTTTAACCGGCTTTGAAAGTGTCGGCACCGGGCAACTTGCCGACTAGTTGTTCCGGATGATGGATTAGGACTGGTACATGTTGGGGGCAAATATAGATTTCCTGATCGCGATAGTCAATTTTTAGTAATGGAACATCCTGATTTCCAACTTCACAAACAATACATTTCTTTTCCATGAGGCAAGGTCCTTTTCGTTAGTAAATTGAATAAGATTATTATTATCCTTTTAGGGATTATATCATGCGCAGGAAAGTTATTAAATTGACAACC
Organism: uncultured Anaerolineaceae bacterium; assembly: GCA_964586385.1. GTDB lineage: Bacteria > Chloroflexota > Anaerolineae > Anaerolineales > Anaerolineaceae > UBA6170. The sequence goes on along the minus strand of CAZPIM010000008.1, from coordinate 30,803 downwards.
GCGCAGTCCTATCAGCAAGTTTCCGTATGGATAATTTTTCTTTTCCTTTGATATAGGTTTCCAGTAAATCGCCAATCGGTTTGGACCATTGCGTTGGAACCCCGGAAATTACGCCAAGGATGTTGCCTACCAGACCACCATTACAATCTACGTCATATCCCGCTTCGGCAAGTAGCGAGAAGCTTTCTGTCATATCTCCATTACCGAACCACAAAGAAAATACGACTGCCGCAATATTAGGGTAGGCGTGGATCCAATTATATTGTTCAAAACGTTTTTCCAGTTTCTCCCGGACAATGGTTTTGTCAACAAAGGTGGCACAAATGTCCAGCGATTCTTTTACTACAGCGTAATATTGACTTTTTTGTGGCACATATGCGAGGGCTTCCCATACGAGTTTCTTCACATCATTTCTTACATAAGCCAATGAGGTCAGCACTGCGGCATAAATTTCTCCAAATACACCATTGCTATCATGACTTACGACGCCATCCAGATATGCCAGACGGGCAGCTTCAAAAGGCCAGGCTGGGGCTAGCATTCCGCAGATCATTCCCCGCATTTGAGCGCCGATCCAGTGGGAATAAGGATTTTGGAATGAGCCGGATTGGGGAGGCAAAATCCCATTATTTAGATTTCTTAACGCCACCCATTCCGCGGACCAACCAAATTGGATCTGATGTACCCATTCCAGGCCAATATCAACAGAGGTAAGTGCTCTACCCATACGTTCAAAAACATCCAGGAAAATCAATTCGTATACCACATCATCATTTGTCGTTTCCGGATGGGTAATATAGGATCGAATATTTCCGTATACTCTAGCAATTTGTGTACTGGTATAACCTTCAATTGCAGTACCGAATGATCCACCAGCCAATTGACCAATCCAGCCCTGATAAATTTTTTCTCCCAGATCAGGAATTTTTGCGATGATTTTTTCCTTCTCGATTTTTCCCATTGCCTGAACTGTGCTTTCCCAATCCCCGGGATGTTGGAAAGTATGGATTGGATTCTCAAGATCCAAAGGCGCTTCATTCAAAGCCGCCAATAAGCGTACGGTTAGAACACGCAAATCGTCTATTTTTTCCTGATTGAAAAGTTCGATTCCTTGTGGAATCAATAATTCGGCGGATGCAACATTAAAACCTTTATTACCCAAAGCTTGAACCATGGATTGATAAGGAATTTCTGGGGCACCGGAGCCGGGAACCTTCGAACTCCAAAACAGTCGCAGTAAATCATCTCCAGCCGGGGCTTTTTGATATTCTTCTACCGACCAATTGGATTGATGAAGACGACGATCCAACGGGATAGCCGAATCGCGTAATTCCCGTTCTAATTGCCAGGCTTTTTTCATGCTTTTTTATTTCTCGCTTTCACAGAATAAAAATATAAAGCAATTAATGTGGCCACATAGGGCACCATGGAGGTGAATTGTGAAGGCAAATATTGCTGCAGCAACAACCCAAGGCCATCTGTAAATCCAAAGATCAATGAGATTAATGCAATTCCCCACGGATTGCCATTCACCAGAATAACCGCTGCCAGAGAGATCCATCCTCTCCCAGCAGACATATTTTCGGAGAACAGAGTGACATATCCCAAGGATAAAAACGCACCTGCCAGTCCACAAAAAACGCCACAAAGGATCAATGACCAGATGCGAACCCGGTCAGTGGAAACACCACTTGAATCCAGGCAGGCGGCATTGTATCCTGCAGCTCGAAGTCTTAAGCCAAAACGTGTCTTAAAAATGATATAAGCCGCAAGAATGGTCAGCAGGATAGTGAGGTAAATGATGATGTTTTGACCACTCAAGATATCCCCCAAAAAGGGAATTTTATCAATCAATGCTAGGTTCAGTCTGGGTATAGGGACAATTCCAGCTTTGGAGAATGCTCCTTTTACATCAAAAATTTGGCGAAGTAAGTAAGTGGTCGAACCTACTGCAAATAAATTAAGCGCAATTCCTGTCACAAACTCGTCGGTCTTAAGTTTGACTGCGAAAAAAATAAATATGAGTGCCATGAAAAGCGAACCTAAAATTGCGCATAAAATTCCCATTGGCCAGGAGTTGAAGTAATACGAACCGAGCACAGCAAAGAAAGCACCGCTAAGCATCATACCTTCCATGGCGATGTTGAAAATGCCTGCATAATACGTAAAAGTACCGCCTAAAGCCGCCAGGAGGATCGGTGTTGCACCGGATATCATGCCATTGATTAAACCAGTCAATATGTTCATGTAGCATGCTCCCTGGCTTTACGTTTGGAAATTGTCTTATTGATTACAATTTCCAAATAACCACGCCCGGCTACAACCACAAGCACGATTACTGCTTGCAGGACCTGGATAAACTCGCTTGGAACAGCTGTGATCAATTCCATGCCAAGAGCCCCGGTTTGCAATGAACTAAAGAAAAATCCATATAATAATGTTCCGAGCAATCCATTATTGGCTACAACTGCAATCATGACGCCATCCCAGGCGTAATTTGCTCCTATACCTTTTAGAAAGCGGTGTGGACCTGACATGACAACCAGTCCACCAGCCAAACCGGCCAATGCTCCCGTAACCAGCATAACGGTCATATAGTTTTTATCGACCTTACAGCCGCCCAATCGGGCAAAAATGGAGTTTTGTCCGGTAATCCGCCATTCATAACCGGCAGTCCAGCGGTTAAAAACAAAGTAAATCACACCAAACGCTACCAGCATGACGATCACATTGGTGTTAAATTCACCAATGACTGGTAACCAGCCATTAACAGAGATTTGAGGAGTCATGGGAGAAAAGGCAGTCTTGTCAAAAATTGGATATGAAATTGCCCAATACGTGAGAAAATCAGCAATCATGTTGAGCATCAGGGTGGTGATAAATTCATCCATGTTAAACCATCGGCGCATTAAGGCAGCCAATCCAGACCACATCGCACCACCTAACATCGAAAGAAGTAACAATACCGGGATCATCAGAACAGGTGGGAGGTCCAGGAATAATCCGCCGACGGTCGCAAATAAAGCTCCCATTAATAATTGACCAGGCTGGCCTAAATTCACCGGACCCGAGGCAAAAGCTACCGAAGCGGATAACCCGGTAAGTATTAATGGGACAGAATTCCGCAACGTTGTTGCCAATGGGAATAAACCGATCAGGGAGTAATTAAATAATGCCCCATAAGTCGTTATGGGATTGAAGCCCTGGGCGATCATAATGACAGCACCAATAAACAGGGCAATCACAATGCCAGCGATGCCACTAATTAGTTTACGCTGCATTGATTTTCTCACTTCCTTCCAGCATCAGATAACCAATTTGTTCAATATTGGTTTGATCAACTGGCAGATCAGCAGCAATTCTCCCACGAAAAATCACCAGAATGCGATCTGCAATACGGAAAAGCTCTTCCAGATCAGCAGAAATCAAAAGAATGGCGCGTTTTCCCTCGCGCATTTTAAGAATGGTCTCATGTACATATTCAATAGAGCCAACATCCAATCCTCGTGTGGGTTGATCTAAAAGGATAAATGGGGTGTCCAGCAGCAGTTCCCGCCCAAGGATCACTTTTTGCTGATTTCCTCCGGACAACGATTTGAATTCATTGTCAGCAGAGCCCATAACAACCGCGAAGTTTTCTTCAATTTGATCTGTAAACTGATGAGCATAATTATCGTTTAGTAAAAGACCTTTCCAGTGTGTGAATTTTGAATTAAGACGGTGGTGTGTCATCCGGACATTATCAACAATTGAGTCCTTCACACTGGCACCCATTTTGCCTCTGTCCTGGGAGACGAATGAGATGAACCTGCGCCGATCCAGGATCTCTGCATGTGTTAAGTCACGATTATTCACCACAATTTTTCCTTGAAATGGTTTACTCATACCCATGATGCAATTGACTAATTCGAGCTGGCCATTACCTTCCACTCCGGCGATGCCAACAATTTCACCAGCCCGCACTGAGAGCGAAACATTCTCCAGGCGGATCCGTTGACTACCATCCCGGAAACTCAGGTTTTCTGTTTTAAAAACAACCTCACCTGGAATCTGCCCAACCCTTTGCGAAGAGAAAAGAACCTCACGCCCAACCATCATTTGCGCCAGTGAATCTTTACTGGTATTCACAGCCTCAACAGTCGCAATCTTTGCTCCTTTGCGCATGACAGTGATCCGGTCTGATAAAGACAATACTTCCTCGAGATGGTGGGATATAAAAAGGATCGTTTTGCCATTTTTTGCCAAGCGACGCAACTCATTGAACAATTGCGGGATTTCCTGGGGAGTTAAAACTGCAGTTGGTTCATCCAAAATCAAAACACTGACATTCCGGTATAACAGTTTCAAAATTTCTACTTTTTGACGGGCAGCAACCGAAATATCCTCCACTTTCGAATCCGGATCGAGATTGAATTGAAATTCATCAATTCTGGATTTTACTTGCTCGCGGGCAGCATTTCGATCGATTTTCCCGAACAAACCGGTTGGTTCTTCACCAAGAATAATATTTTCCCATACGGTATATTCTGGAATTAACAAAATTTCCTGGTGAACCATGCCGATGCCGCGAGCAATCGCTTCACCGGCGTTTCGATTTTCAATTTTTGCTCCCTGAAAGAAGATCTCACCACTATTGCTATGTTCAAGCCCGTATAAGACTTTCATTAAAGTGCTCTTCCCCGCGCCATTTTCTCCAACGATTGCATGAATTTCACCCTGCAAAAAATCAGCAGAAACACAATCCAGAGCGACGACATTGGGAGGGAACACCTTAATGATGTTCTTCATCTCGATTATTGGCTTTGTCAATATTATCTCCTGTGGGAATAGGAAGATGAATACAACCTGATTAAGAATATAAATTTTATCTTTGGCAAACTAAAGTCAATTGAGCATTAATCCGGGTAAATATGATAAGGAGAATAGCCTTGCGCGATATTTTGAGTAATAAACACGCAAGGCCTCAGTTCAACAAAAAAAGGGATTATTCGCCTGTATAAATTTCTACTTTCAAGCTGCCATCGATGATTTGTTGGCGGACCGCCAGAACCTTATCTTGAATGGATTGGGGTAATGGTTGGTTTTGCGCTGTCATATCGATGTCAACGCCACCAGTGGCTAAACCATAGGACAGAACCTGACCGGGTTTGTATGTCCCATCCTTGATGGATTTAAAGACCTCATAAATTGCCTGACCTACGTTCTTAACATCACTGGCGACTACACTGCCTGGTACGATATCATTTTGATTCGTATCCACGCCAATAGCGTATAAACCACGCTCACCGGCTGCCTGTAAAACACCAATACCGGCTGCAGCAGCAATCTGGAACACAATATCAGCATTCATGTCATAGAGTTGTAATGCAGCTTGTTTTCCCTTGGCTGTATCGTCCCAACTGCCAAGATATTTGGTTTCTACTTTAATATCGGGGTCAATGGATTGTGCACCATTGGTATATGCGAAAACAAAAGCCTGGATGACCGGGTCAACATCTCCACCAACGGCACCGATCAGCTTGTCTGCATTAATGCCAGGTATGGAAGTATCTAATGTTGTTAATCCAGCCACCACACCTGCCAGATACGCACTTTCTTCTTCTATGAAGTCCACTGAAGTAATCGTGTTCTTTTCATTTTGAACAACCGTATCCAAATTGACGAAGATTTTATCCGGGTACTTATCCGCGTAAGCCATAAGTTGATCTTCAAACCCATAAGAGATAACGAAAATCACATCGGCATAACCGACAGCAGCTTGCAGAGCAGGTTCGTATTGACCGGCATCAAAGTTGGTTTCAATTGTTCTTGTTTCCACTCCAAATTCGGATGCAATTTGATCGACACCCTCTTGACCAGAATCATAGAAGGATTGGTCTCCGAGTGCACCATTAATCAGATACACTACTTTTTCTGATTTCGGTGCTGTGGATTTTGGTGCACAGCCAAGCAAACTGATGATCAACAATACAGCCAGAACTGTAATAAGGTTTTTTTTCATTTCTTTTCCTCCTAAAAAATTGTTTTTTTACTGCGTACATTAATATTTATATCAGAAAATTTGTCACAGGAACAATTAGATTTCAATGCAAATCATGACTCTGTTTTGTTTTTCGTATCCACATATTTTTGTTTAGATAAGAAAGTAAACAGAAACCATGCTCGAATTTGGAAAAGCATTGACATACAAAAACGAATGAGAATTCTCATCATTTCGATTTACGTTAGCGCTAACTTATACGAATTTAATAATATTTTGTTGATTTACTACCTGCTGCAGAATTGATTACAAACGGAACGATTGAGCTGTATTTGCAGGGATATGTTGCGTTTTTTGAAGAGGCAGTAGTATTAAGGCTCCTTTCAATGAGCTATTGTTTATTTTATTTAGTCGAAGATCAACAAATTTTCGAAGGATCAATAATGGACGAGTTCAGCAATGGCGATATCCAAAAACAAGCACATTTTCCGCTATAATCAAATTCTTCGAAATGATTCTATTCAAAATAGGAGTTGTGCTGATGAGTGACTTCTCGATCGATTATCGTGAATATATTGGGTTTAACCCTGAAAAAATGTATAAATCCACAATTTTCAATGGTGACCATTTAATGTTGGGATTAAATTGCCTGGAATCCGGACAGGAACACCATTTACATACACATGCCGAACAGGATAAGTTCTACTTTGTTTTGGAAGGTGAGGGCGAGTTTACAGTTGAAGACCATACGTTCTCTGCCGGCAAAGGAAAACTGATTTGCGCTGCTGCAGGCGCACCACATGCGGTTAGGAATGCAGGAAAAGACCGTTTGGTGATTTTAATGGGCATGGCGCCAGGTCCCAAAAATTAAAACCAAAATGAAAATTTTGTAACGCAATAAATTCATGGGAAACGCATTTATTCACCTGCATGCTCATTCCTTTTTCTCTCTGATGGAAGGGTTGATTTCTCCTGAAGAGTTAGTATTAACTGCTAAGGAATATGGCATGCATGCAATCGGATTAACCGACCACAAGTGTCTGAGTGGAGCGGTGGAATTTGAAAATTCATGCCGGAAAAATGGTATCGAACCAATCTACGGATTGGAAATCGACATTACCTGGCAGGGACTGAGTGGTCCTATTGTATTGCTGGTGATGGATCGGGATGGCTGGTCGAACGCTTGCAGACTAAGCAGCCGTTTGATGCTGGCAGAAAACATCAATGAAACGGACACCATTTCATTTCATGAATTAAGTCTGTTTCATAAAGGCCTGATCTTATTAACCGGTGGACAGCGCAGCATTTTGGATACCTATATCAAAAGATCCCTGGAAGACTCGGCACTTGCCTGGCTCAATGAATTGAACAAAGTCTTCGGTGACAGGTTGTATATTGAACTACAGCAACACGATCCACAATCGGATATTCCTGTTCGTCGATTGGTATCTATCACGAAGTCTCTGAATATCCCTTTCGTCGCCTCACAGGACTTATATTATTTAACACAAGAGGATGAGCCATTACAAAGAACATTGTCTGCGATGCGAATGAATTGCAAAATAAAGGATCTTCCAGTTGAAAAGAAAGCTCCCGAAAAATCATATTTTCCAGGAAGCCAGGAAATGGCGCAAAAATTTGCCTGGATTCCACAGGCATTAGACAACACGCAAATTATTTTTGAACGCTGTCAGTTTAAATTGCCCTTGGGCGAGTTGCATTTTCCAAAAATTGCACTGCCGGAAGGGAAAACAATTGAAGAAGTCTTAAAAGAAAAAGCATTCCAGGGAGCAATTCGTCGTTATGGTCGAATTACTACACAGATCACTGATCGTTTAAATTACGAACTGGAAATAATTTCTCAAAAAAAATATGAGCCAATCTTTTTGATCGTGGAAGAATTATTGGATTATGCCAGGCAAATTGGTGTCCCCATATCCTCCCGTGGTTCCGCTGCTTCATCATTAGTTGCCTATTGCCTGGGGATTACAAATCCGGACCCGTTGGCATTAAATCTGTATTTTGAACGATTTTTAAATCCGGCTAGAAGTTCCCCGCCGGATATCGACACCGATCTGTGTTCCCGGAGACGTGACCTTGTGATTCAGCATGTTTTTGATACCTATGGAAAAGACCGCGTCGCGATGGTGGCGACCATCAATCGCTTTCGTCCCCGCTCAGCTTTAGGTGAAGTGGCAAAAGCACATGGTCTAAATTCTGACGAGGTACGTCAATTGGTTGAATCTCTGCCATACTTTCATTCATTTGGAATGAGCCAAGAAGAACGGGAAAATCCCTTTGCGGGTCTGACAGGGTCGTATCCGAAATACCAAACGATTTTTGAGCAGGCTTCTATATTATTGGAACATCCGCGCCATTTATCTATGCATCCTGGTGGAATTCTTGTAGCTCCCGGTGAAATCACAGAGCTTGTGCCGGTTATGCGCTCCGGGGGAAAAGGCGTGACGATAACACAATACGACCTGGAAGGGGTGGAGCAGTTCGGATTGGTAAAAATTGATCTGTTAGGTATCCGTGGTCTGTCGGTTCTGGGGGATGTGGCAGAAGCAATTTATTCATGGCGACGAAGTGAATATGCCAATGCCATGCAAGTTCTGCATGATATTCCCCTTTCAGAAAAAGAGACCGCTGACAAAGTCAGGTCCGGGCAGACGATAGGTTGCTTTCAAATCGAATCACCTGGAATGCGTGCAACATTGCGAGAAATTCAGGCTGATTCTCCGGATGATATCATGTCCGCTCTGGCACTTTATCGCCCGGGTCCATTGCGTGGAGGATTGCGGGACGCATTCGTTCGACGGTTTAAGAAATTAGAAGCGGTTGAACATATTCATCCGGTTTTAGAACCAATTCTTGCAGAAAGCTATGGGGTTATCCTCTATCAGGAACAAGTATTACGAATCGCTCATGATTTAGGTGGTTTGAGCCTGGCTGATTCGGATATGCTGAGAAGAGCTATGTCGCATTTTGACCCGGGCGAGCAGATGAAGACTTTGAAAAAGCGTTTTTTGGAAGGCTTCCAAAATCGAAATGTGCCTTTGGACAAAGCAGAGCAAGTATGGGAAATGATGGCTGCCTTTGCTGGTTATGGTTTTCCAAAAGCACATGCTGCGTCTTATGCTCTGGTTGCCTGGCAGGCAGCCTGGTGTAAAACACATTTCCCAGCCGAATTCATGGCAGCTGTATTGGCAAACGGAGGTGGCTATTATTCACAAAGGGTGTATTTGAGTGAAGCTCGCCGGTTGGGATTAAAAACAAAACCACCCCATATCAATCACAGCCAGCGTCAATTCTGTGTTACTTATCCGAAAGGTGAGCCGACTTTGTATATGGGATTGGATCAGGTAGCCGGATTAACACAACATACACAACAAAGAATATTTAAAAATCGCCCGTTTCATTCTTTAAATGAGTTTTTAACCAAAGTTGATCCACGCAAGACCGAGTTGGAGAATCTTATTCGATCGGATGCTTTGCAAGGATTGGGCACAATACCCGGATTATTGAATGCGGTTGTTACCGGAACCTGGAAAAAAGATCAGCCCGCTTTATTTGATTGGAACAATGAAAAGGAATTGGATTGGACTTTGGATGAACGTGCATTGGCACAGGAAGAAATTCTGGGAGTGAGTGTGGATGTGCATCCATTGGAAATGGTGGCCGACCAGATTGCTGCTTCAGGAGCGATCTCATCCGTCGAAGCAGCGCTAAAAATGGGTGAATCGGTGGTTATCGCAGGATCACGATTAACATCCAGAAGAGTGAGAACCTCCAAAGGCGATTTGATGTATTTTCTTTCCATAGAAGATCTGGAAGGTCTGCTTGAAGTGGTATTTTTCCCTTCTGTCTATCATCAATATCGTCAGGAATTAAGAGGTCCTGGTCCTTTCTTGATTCGGGGAAAAGTGGAAATGGATTCAGAAACCGGAGAAATGTGGATTCGCGCTGAAAAAGTGCGTAATCTGAAGAAATGATCTGATTGCCTGTTATTTATGTCTGAAATTAACAACCGAAGGATGTGTTAAACTATCCTTATATGAATAACTTATTGTGAGGACTACATGCATACTGCTGTTCAAACACTCTGGTCAGTAATTAAAGACTTTTATCCGAATTTGGCAAGGGTGGTTTTGCTAAATATTTTTTGGTTCATTTGTTCAATCCCAATCATAACCATCCCGGCAGCATATGGTGGACTTGCATATGCCACCAGAATTTTGATTTATGATGAATCCGAATACCAATGGCGGGCTTTTTTTGAAGGCTTTAAAAAATCCTTCTTTTGGAGCTGGTTATGGTTTCTGCCAAATATCCTGGTTTTTTCAGTGTTATTCATTAATATTTTATTTTTTCGATCAGAAAATCAAACTTTAAGTCTGTTTATTCGAGCTGGGAATGTAGTTTTATTGGTTTTTTGGTTTTTCCTGCAAACCTTCACATTTCCGTTTTTATTTGAACAAAAAAAACCCAGGATGTTAACTGCTTTACGGAATAGTTTTGCTGTGTTGGTACATGCACCCTGGTTATATTTCATCACCAGTCTGTTTACCCTGACGGTTGCACTGATTGGAGTCATTCTGACCGTCCCCTGGATGTTTATTTCTGTCGGATTTTGCATGTATATTTCCATTGGCATGCTCAAAAAAACATTGGAAGTGATGGAAAATAAGAAACAAGTAGCTGAAAGCTTATGATATGTCCCAGAAAAGAGGAGCAGGCTTGTGGTTTTCAGCTTGTTGTTTAATTCGGGTAGGTTGATGTCCCCTTGTGCACCATAAGCAGATTGTGGTGCATGCTAGGTTTTGATTCCTAACGAATGCGAAAGATTGCACGGATTTTCGTTGATCAATTGTGCAGCAATCGCCCCGACAATTTTTTACCCTGAGCCACTCGTCTTTTTAGACGTCGCAGCTTTTTAATTTCCGCCTCTAAATATTCAAATCACATTCGTGTTCATTTTTACCTGTCAGGGGTATACGTCAATCTGTGGTTGCATTGAATCAGCACCTACCGAAAAAATTAACAATTACTCCCTGAATCAGAACTGATGATTTTTTGATGAATCGCATACAAAACCAATTGAGAGCGATTTGAAAGATTTAACTTGCTCAGGATATTACTGACATGTGCGCGTATTGTTGCCTGTCGAAGGCCAAATTCCTGGGCGATGATCTTGTATGGTTTTCCCAAAGCAACCATTTTCAAAATTTCAAGCTCACGGTCGGTCAATTGTGTTTTTATTTCCTCTTGTCCCTGATTCCGAATTTCGCGCATCATTTTTCTGGTAATATTTGCGTTCAATACCGGGATTCCCATTGCAATGTCCTTAATTGCATCAAGTACCTTATCCGGATGTTGATCTTTGTAAATGAACCCATGTGCTCCGGAAGTGATCGCAGAAAAGATTTGTTCCTCGTCCGTAAAACTGGTAAGAATAAGAATTTTAATAGCCGGGTGACTTGCTAAAATGGCTTTTGTTGCACTGATGCCATCCATCTCAGGCATAACAATATCCATTAAGATCACATTCGGTTTCAATTGTGCTGCCATCTCGATTGCTTCCAAACCGTTTTTGGCTTCACCAATTACCTGCATCTCCTGATTAAGGTTTATCTCAGCGATTAATCCACGACGGACAATGGGATGGTCATCGACTACCAAGACAGAAATCAATTTGCCAGTCATTTTACCTCCGTCAGGTCATTCGAAGCTAATGGAACTTTCAATATAATTCTGGTACCTTTGTTGATTATTGAATCAATCTCCAATTGGCCATTAATTCGATTTGATCGTTCGCGCATGCTTGAAAAACCTATTCCTCCAATGACTCCTTCGCTCATATCAAAACCAACTCCGTCATCGCTGATTTCAAGCATTACTTCATTTGCCTTGACTTCAAGATCGATTTTAATCAAATTTGCTTTCGAGTGTTTTAATGAATTGTTCATTGCTTCTGTAGCGATGCCATAGATTTCAATGTCCACTGGTGAAGGTATCTGATCTGCTCCACACAAATTCATTACCGTATCAATCCCTGATCGCCGTTCAACGATATTCAATCGCATCTCCAATGCGCCTGCCAGCCCAACTGTCTCAAAGAACAACGGTCGTAATTCGAATAGCATTAATCGCATCTCACGAAGGGATTGAAGAGCTGTTTCTTCAATATCCTTGAGGGTTTCTTTCAAGCCTTCATATTCTTTTAATCGTAGGAGTTTATTACTGACATCTGCGGATATAACCAGACCATACAATGATTGTGAGACCGAATCATGCAAATCATGAGCCAGCCGCTGGCGTTCTTCTAAAATTAATAACTCATCCGAGCGTTTTCTCTGCCTGGCGTTTTCAACAACGAGACCAATTGCATCAGCAAAACTTGTGACCAAAGAAATATGGTCCAAATCAGATTCATCGAAATGGTGCCCGATTAAAGTTACTAATCCGAGGTTAATTCCTTTATTTCGGATTGGGATCGTTAATCCAATGACATTTATTTCAGGAATTTTTATTGTTGTAAAACGCTTTTTATTATGAATTGCATTTTCATATAATTTGTTTTCGAAGAAATAGTTGTCCATCCATTCAGGGTCGACAATGATACTCTTACGAAAAACAACCTTTTTGATCATACGATCGTCCTCTTCCAAATGAATCGCTCCAGCTTCGAAAGGCAAAAGAGAAAGAATCTTTTCAATTGAGGAACTTAAGATCTTTTCAAGATTCTCATTTTCGCTCGTAATAGCCATGATTTCATAGAGGACTCGCAACTCTTGTTCCCGGTTGGCAACAGTCTGTCCTAATTGGCTCATGACTGTTGTGCGATGAAGTGTATTGCCGATTGCTTCCAAGAAAACGTTAGCCAATTGCTCTTCTTCGCTTGAAAATGTTTTTTTCGTTTTATAAATGAGGTAGAGGATTCCAATGAGTAAGTCTTTGGTAATTAATGGAATTAAGAGAAAAGAATTACCGTTTTCTGAGTGAATGTAAGAACAAAATTCGCAGTTCGGTTCAGGAGCATCATTGACCTGAAATAATTGAACCTTGGGATTCATGAAAAACTTATGAATCGTGCTGTTTTCTCCCGGTTTGAAGATCAATGGTGGTTGGATCGTGTTACCCATACTTTTCGCCAGTTGCATTTGGCCTAGTTTTGAATAGTACACTCCCCCAAAGTCAGCTCCAAAGGCAGAAACTGCATGCTTGACCGCCATCTGAAACACTTCCATATGGTCGTTTGCTGTTCGTAAATCTGTATTTAATTTTTCCGAAGCCTCTAATCGTTGGGCATATTCATTAAGTGAACGAGTACGCTCAATAACCCGTTGTTCAAGTTCTTCATTCACTTGATTGAGATCATGTTGAACTTGTTTTAAATCGGTAATATCCCGAATATACATAGCGACAGCTTCTACTTTACCATCACGCATAATGGGTGCCAAATTCGTCATGTACCAACGGTAAGGTACACCGTAGTAAGCAGTGGCTACCTCGTAATGATCGACTTTGCCTGTTTTGAAAACTCTTTGGATCGTTTTTCGTACATTTTTACGAAATTCTGGCAGTATGTTGTCATAAATAGATTTCCCGGAATAAGTGTTTCCCACCTCAGCAATGGTTTTACTATTGGTGTGTAAAACGATGCCGTCCTGATCAATAACGTTGAAAAAATCCGGTGCATACTCGATCACATCTTCAAACCAATTTAGGTTTAATGTTTCGTATTTTTTTCTGTGTTCGTCCATAAAATATTCACTTTTCCAGGGCAAGACTTTGCTTTACGGTATCCTGAAATCAAAATAGAAGGGAAAAAGATTTCAGGTAGATGGTTTATAAGGGAAAAATAATAACACGAAAGCAAGTATTCATCCCAAACCGTTTGGCTTAATATTACACTTTTTTTTCCAGATATTTTTAAACTTAAGTTTAAGAATCCTTAATCAATTACCTATCTGGCATTTGACTTTAGTCCAATGTGGATTGTGAAAAAAATAACTACACTTACTGTAGATGTAATGTGGAGAAGTATCTTATCCAAATTAATTCATAATATGAAAGGTTTTTCAATGTCAGAAAAAGAGAACACCCAAAATTTAGTATCTCGCCGTAGTTTTCTCAAGAAAACTGCTATGGTCGGTGTCGGTTTAGCAGCAGCCGGTTCATTACCAGCCTGCGCTCCAAAAACAGCTGGTGCAGTTGAAGTGAAATGGGACAAAGAAGTTGATGTCGTCGTCGTTGGTTCTGGGACAGTTGCAATTGCTGCCATCGCTGCCAAAGACGCTGGTGCAGAATCTGTCTTGATTCTCGAAAAAGGCCCGGTATTCGGTGGAACATCATCTTTGTCTGGTGGTACCTTTTGGATCCCGGTCAATTATGTAATGGCTGCCAATGGAATCGAAGATAACCGCGAAGATGCAATTAAATATTTGCAAATCACCGCAGCAGGGCAATCATCAGACGAACTGATCACAACTTTTGTTGATAACGGCAACAAAATGTTGGAATGGTTGCGTGATAAATATCAATACGAATGGTTAAATAGTGGGTCTAAAGGATTCGCGGATTACTATGAAGTAGATGGTTTTCGACCAGCTGGCCGTGGTGTGGGTATTGCAGTCGATGGTAAGAAAGCAAATGGTGGTGGTGCCTGGCAAGTTATTCGTAAGACAGTTGATGATCTGGGTATTGAAGTAATGACCGAAACAGCTGGGAAGAAACTTGTTACGAATGCTTCTGGCGAAGTCATTGGTATTACTGCTGAAGGTGTAAACGGCACCATGAATATCAAAGCCAAAAAAGGTGTCATTCTGGGGACCGGAGGCTTTGATTACAACAAAGAAATGGCAAATGCCTATTTGCGCGGACCAATTTTAGCCAGTAATGCTGTAACAACAAATACCGGTGACGGTCACCTCATGGCTATGGAACTTGGTGCAGACTTACGCAACATGAATTCGTGTTGGGGACTCCCATTTTATCCATTAAATCTGGATAAAATGCAGGGTGAACCTGATTGGCAAATTTATCGTGGAAAACCAGGTTCAATCATTGTCAATAAATATGGCGAGCGCATTGGTAATGAAGCATCAGCTTATCATGTTTATAATCGTGCTTTTTGGGTCTATGACACCGGTAAATTCGAATGGCGGAACACACCATCTTATTGGATGTGTGATTCGACATTCCTGGAGCATTATTTCATGCCGGGAAGTGGATATCAAATGGGTGTAGTACCCGAATGGATCGTTCAAGCGGATACGATTGAAGAATTGGCAGAGAAACTGGGCGTAGATATTGATGGATTAAATGCAACCCTGGCAGTCTTCAATCCAAATGCCGAAGAGGGCATTGACCCGGTCTGGCATCGCGGGGAATACCAGTTTGATATAAACACAGCCGGTGATGCAACGCGTACTGATATTAAGAATCCTTGTCTTGCGCCAATTGCAAAAGGTCCATTTTATGGTTCACCCATCGTTCCAGGAACTTGTGGCACGAATGGTGGTCCACGCATCAATACAAATGCCCAGGTCTTAAATGCCTTTGGGCAGCCTATTCCACGCCTTTATGCCGTTGGTAATCTCAGCGGCTCAATCTTTGGTGATTCCTATCCGGGTGGCGGTGGTTGTTTGGGTGCTGGTGGAGTCATGGGTATGCTGGCTGGTTTCCATGCAGCTGCATTGGAATCTCTGAGTTAAGCTCATCCTTGCAAGTTAGTTTTTCAGTTGATCTCTAGCAATATTTTGTTAGAGATCAACTACTAATTTTGAAATAAGGATATTGGTTATGTTTAAAAGTAAAAAAGGAAAGAATCCTCAAGTTACATCGGAGAGTGAAGAAAATTTATCCGAAACCCCAAAACAAAAGACAAAGAAAAAAGTCAATTGGCTAAAAGTAAGTATCATTGTGAACGGACTCATTATTGTGGGTGTGGGCGTCGCATTAGGCGCAATGGCGGTTTTACACCAAAGTGATACCAACCCACAATTTTGCGGTACCTGTCATAATATGGATTCATACGTTGAATCTTACACTTCCAGTAAGAATATGGATAATGTCCATGCCCAGGCAGGTGTACAGTGCAAGCAATGTCACAGTGCTTATGGGATTCCCGAAGAAATCGAATCCGGTATTAAATTTATCACCGGCAATTATGACAAGGATATGCCACAACGCAAATTTGATGATGATATGTGTATTCAATGCCATATCAGCATGGATTACATGGCCGAACAAACCGATTATCTGCGCCGAAATCCGCATCGCAACCACTGGACTGACTTAAAATGCCGTCATTGCCATATTTCCCACGGTGAACAAATCGATTATTGTTCGCAGTGTCACGAAAATGGTGGCCAACGCATGACTGGTGCAGAAATTTTCCCGCGTGTCGATAATCCCTATGATGAATATCCTGATGCTGGTCCGGCACCAACACATTAATAAGATAACGATCTCTCTCTTGTAGATACTCTCCTCTAAACAAAAAGCCCACGATTATTTCGTGGGCTTTTTGGACTTTATTAAAGAAAAATACTTATTGTACAGTCGGTAATTCTGCAGCTAACCATGCACCCATGCCACCACCCAAATTCAGAACATTGGTGAAACCATTCTGAATTAACGCTTGCGTTGCAATGGCAGCGCGATGACCGGATTTGCAATAAACTACGGTTTTGGCTGTTTTGTCTGGTAATAATGCGAGATTTGCCATTAATTCTTCCAAAGGAATATTAACTGCACCTTCGATATGACCTTCAGCAAATTCTTCAGCGCGACGTACATCAACTAAAACAATTGCTTCCATATTGACAAGCATTTCATTCAATGCTGCAGCATTGGTTGCAAAGAAGCCTTCTGGTAATGCGGTAAGAAAGCCATTCAATGCGGTATAAAGTTGCTGATCAGCTACAATTGGTGTGCTAATTGCTTCTGCCACTGGAGCAGCTGCAACAACGACGGGGAATTCAGCTTTTTTCCAGGCACCAATTCCACCAGCTAAATTACGAACATTGGTGTAACCCATTAATTGAAGGGCATTCATTGCAAAAGCACCACGATGACCGGATTTGCAATAGATCACAATGGGTGTATCCAATGAAGGCAATTTGTCCAGATTTTCCAGTAAAGAACGTACCGGTATTGCGGCAAAATTTGCAGATTCAATGTAACCATCAGTTTCAAATTCTGCAGCTTCGCGAACATCCAGAAGAAAGAGATCAGGATTTTCTACTAATTCAGTATTCAAGACATCTGCTGCAATTGTTCCATAACCAACTTCAGCATTGTTTTTTTCAATGAGTGAAGCAAAAAGCTTTGTAAAATCAGGTGCTGCACCGTAAACAGGAAGTTCAGCAGTTTTCCACGCACCCAGACCACCACCCATATTGACCACATTAGTGTAGCCATTCATCAAAAGTGTCATAGTAGCGAAAACTGAACGTTGTCCGGAACCACAATAAACCACAATTTTGGCATCTTTGTCTGGTAATTGGGTTGCATAGTTGGCAACGAAATCTTCCAGGGGAATATTGGTTGCGCCTTCGATGTAACCTTTTTCAAATTCATCCGGGCGACGAACATCAACAAGGGTCAATGTTTCGGCATTAATAATCATTTCGTTTACGGCTGTTGCGGCAGAATTGTAGAAGCCTTCTGGCAAATTGACCATAAAGTCGTGTAAAGCTGTGAAAAGCGCTTCATTTTCGATAATGGGGGTGCTGATTGCTTCCGGTGCTACGACTGCGTCTTTGACGACTGGTAATTCAGCTTTTACCCAGGCATTTAATCCACCAGCCAGGTTGCGTAAATTGGTGTAACCAAGGGCTGAGAGGACATTCATAGCAAGGACACCACGGTGACCGGATTTACAATTGATTACAATCGGTTCATCCAGGCCAGGTAATTTATCCAGATTATCGAGCAAAGTTCGAACAGGGATGGAAACTGCACCCTGGATATAACCATCAGCTTCCAACTCGGCTGGTTCACGTACGTCGAGCAGGAACAAACCAGGGTTGTCAACCAGTTCAGTATTGAGGGCATCGACAGCAACTGTGCCATAGCCTTTATCTTTTGGGAATTGAGCAACAACGTCTGAAAATACAACATTGAAATCAAGTTCCTCAACAACGGGTTCTGCAGTTGGAACCGCAGTGGGGACCTCAGTTGCGACAGGTGCTTCTACGACTGGGGCTTCTGTGGTTGGTTGAGCGACTGGAGCGCAGGCACTCATAACCATAGCAACAAGCAATACAAATAGTACGGACAGATGGATTCTCTTTGACATTCTTCTTCCTTTTCTAAAAAAATATTCTTTTATAGGCAATTAGACGAACCAATTACCTTTTCCAACAATTTATTATTCTGTTACTGGGACCTCTGGTGGTATCTGGTCGATAATGACTTCTAGATTTGCTTCTAATTCCTCTGGTTTTACTTTATCGGCAGTCAGGAAAATATCAGCATTGCCGTGACAAGAATTACAGGTCTTGTTTTGTGGCGTAAACCTCTGGATATTATGTGGGGTGCTGTAAGCCCAGGTGGGAAGTAAATTGAAATTGGGTAAAAGGTTCTCGCCATAATATTCATAATTGTTTGGGTCGACAGGGATATGGCGGACAACTGTATATTCATAGGGGCGGTCTTCGCTTTGCCTGACATTTTTTCCAATAAAGAAGGTTGTGTACGTACCAGCGGTCTTGAAAATCGGGTTGCCGGATGTTTCACTAATTGACACATGGCAACTATCACAACTTGAATATGCGATGGAATGGCAGGTTTGACAGGAAAGCTTATCACCATGGATCTGATGTTCGGCAATCGTATCGTTAATCTTTCCTACCTGATTATGGCAATCTTCACATGCCGGACTTTGATCACCTTCATAACGATGATTGGCTCCTTCTGAATCATGCATACTCTGGCCATCATGACAGGATACACAGTTCATCCGCCCATCACGAAAATGGACATCTCCTGGAAACCCTTCGTTCTTGCCGGTATATTCATTGCCTACCCGGGATCCATGGCAAGCAGTGCAAGTGCGGGTCATGGGAGGCGTTTTGACCACATTATGGCCATCCAGGAATCCTCCACCAACACTATTCGGTTGACTGATATGGCAGTCTCCACAGGTGGTATGACAGGAGGAGCAATGATTGGTAAAGGCCTCATCCAATGCGAGGTGATTTTCCGGAATACTTCGCGTATACATGGTCTGGAAATAACCACTCTGTGTGGAGTGCAAACTTTCAGCATTTGTCATAACAATTTCCTGATGACAATTTCCACAGGTTTTCTGTGCATTTTCATCCGGTGTTTTAACGATATTAACATGTGCTAATTCTTTTTCGATCGTGTTCGAATCGCCACCATGACATGTGGTGCAGGAAGCCTGACCATGTTCCGATTCCATAAAAGTGGAATTGACAAATACTTTTTCCCAGGGCTCCAACGGAGCCACAGAGCCACCTCAGCCAACGCCTTCTGATTCGCTTTCACCTGCTTCTTCTTCCTTTTCAGCAGTTTGAATCAGCATTTCTTTATCGGTATGGCATGTTACACACTCATTTACCACCGGTTCCAGCGTGATTGGTTGTGTGGGTATGACAGAAACCGTTGTTACCGTTGCTTTTGTTTCTTCCGGGAGTGGCGTGGCGACTGATTTTGCTGCACACGCATTAAGAAACAGCAGTCCTAATCCTACAAAAAATATTAAACTTATGCGTTTCATTTTAAATCCTTTAGCATGCCTGATGCGGCAACGGTAATAATTGAATCATAATTAATTTTAAATTTAACTGATAGTGACATAAATCACAAACACATATAAGAGTTTTAAAACAAGAATGATAAGTAAATCTTATGATAGAATGTTGAAATATTGGAATTTATTGACAAAAAGAGACGGAGAATGATATGTTAGATCCTCATCAATTACGCGTATTTATGGCTGCAGCTGAAACGATGAATTTTTCTCAGGCTGCCAGGCGTTTACATATGTCGCAACCGAGTGTCACACAACATATTCGCAGTCTCGAATCGCATTTTGGCATGCTTTTATTCAATCGCAGCGGTCGGAAACTGACACTTACGGAGGCAGGATCAACTTTGCTGCCAATGGCAAGAGATCTTGTGCTTTCTTCGGTACGGACAGATGAGATGATGGATGCATTACGCCAGGAAGTTCATGGGCATTTGTGGATTGCATGCTCAACAACACCTGGTAAATATATATTACCATCTTTAATGGCAGATTTTTTAAAGAAACACTCAAAAGTTGAGTCGACAATTTCTGTTACAGGCCGTGAAATTGCGATGCAATGGTTAAATGAGGGAAAAGCACAGATCATGGTGTCCAGTGTTTACTCTTATCATCCGGACATCGAATTTTATAAGCTGTTATCCGAACCGGTCGTATTGATTGTGCCTCAAAATCACCCCTGGGCAAAACGCGGATCCATCGAAATTGACGAATTACGAAAAGTTAACGTGATTTTACGTGAACAGACATCCGGCACTTACCAGGTAGTTCGTGATGGACTTGCCAGACATGGCTTTGACATCAATGAATTACGAAAAGTTCTCACGTTAGGCAATTCTGAAGCAATTGCTTTTTCTGTTCAAGAGGGTGTGGGTGTTGGTTTCGTTTCCATGTTGGTTGCAAAGAGAATAGTATGTGAACAGGTCGCTTCCGTAAAAATTGAAGGGGTAGAATTGACCCAGGATATTTTTATTGGACAACATCGCAGATTACCCGCGACCACCGCTCAAGTCGCTTTTTGGAAAATGGCTACCGACGAAAACAGTCCTGCTTTGCATAGAATTAATGCATTCTTAAATACGAAGAAATTAAAATACAATGAGGTCCTGGAAGTTGAAGATTAAATAAAAATAATCTTTTTTTCATATGATTTTTAAGATCACCTATTAAAATTAGGCAATATCGGTCCTAAATGTTCGATTTTCCTTCTAATAAAAAATATTCAGGAGTTTGCTTTGTCTTCCAATCATCCAAGAATGCTTCGGGAACATAAAACCATTGATTTGATGATCCGGATTTACTGCCGGGGACATCATCAATCAAGTGGTGAAGTCTGTCAATCCTGTCAGGTTTTACAGGAGTATGCCCATTTGCGACTTGATAAGTGCCCATATCAGGAAAAGAAAACGACCTGTGCGCATTGCCCGACACATTGTTATAAAAGGAGCATGCGCGAACAAGTAAAAGAGATGATGCGTTATGCGGGTCCACGTATGCTCTTTAAACATCCCGGATATGCAATTTTGCATATGTTGGATGGCTTTCGAAAACCAATCGAGCTTCCCAAAAAAATTAAAACACAAGAGAACGAATAATTTTCTCGTTCTCTTGTGTTTGAGGTGCTTTCTTTTCACCGGGTCGCCTGTTGCATTAATTAAAGCAAAAACAGATAAAAAAATCAAATTTAGTCGTGGAAGTGTTAAAATAGGAAGATTATGCAAAATTTGACACTTCTACCTTTTAATTTACCCGGGAAAGTATTTCGTACTCCCATGCCTTTTGGCGAATTTGATTTTGGCAGGACGACTATGCAGGAAATGAATCAGTTGCAGGTTGTCAAAGTTTTTACATTAGTGGAAGAATTTGAGTGGTTTAAAAGAGCGGGTTGCAATCTTCCAATGGAATATAAAACGAATGGAATTTTGATGGAACATTTTCCCGTCGTCGATTTTGGTGCGCCTACCAACGCAGAACAATATCGCCAGGTTGTACTATCTGCTTTAAAATCCGCAGGAAATGGTGAGAATATCGCCATACATTGTTATGCCGGGATCGGAAGAACAGGAACATTCCTGGCTGTAATGGCGATGGAGCATTTCAAATGGCAACCTTTAGATGCTATTTTTTGGATCCGGCAATTTATTCCCGGATCGATTGAAAATGAAACACAATTCCAATTCGTCTTAAATTGGAAAAAAGTATAAATTCTTAAAAATCAGGCTGGTACGATGACTTTCAGTGCGTTTCTCTGAACAGTTAATTCGATTGGTGATTT
>CAZPIM010000008.1:7049-8662 GCA_964586385.1 uncultured Anaerolineaceae bacterium | reverse complement strand
TTATGATAGAGTATACCAATATGCTGCGGTGCGGAGGAGTAATTGATGAGACAGATCATTCGGTTTATTGTGGTGTTGGTCTTGTGCATAGGCATTTCGTTAGGTTCTTATAGCCTGGCTTTGGGTTTAATGAACAGTATCTATGAATACCGATCACCATTATCGGACTCTCCACCCGTTCCCGGGCAGTCATTAGGAAAACCTATGGCACGCCAGGTGGTTGTAGTACTTGTTGATGGCTTGCGATATGACACCTTCTTAAAGTCAGATGTAATGCCTAATTTGAGTAAATTACGTTCCATTGGTGCGTTTGCAAAGATGCATTCCAGAACCCCTTCGTATTCCTGCCCCGGTTATGGCGTTTTATTGACTGGTGCCTGGCCGGAAATCAGTGACGCACCCGCGTTCAACCTGGCATATGAGAATATTCAACCGATTACTCAGGACAACATATTTAGCTCTTCAAATCGGTTGGGATTAAAAACAGGTGTTTCTGCTTATTATTGGTTCGAAAAATTAATTCCGGAGGATGCTGTAGATTCAGGTTTTTTCACGGCAGGAGAAGATGCAAAAGCTGACCGTGAAGTGGTGGATTCTGCCTTGCCCTGGTTGGGAACGGATGAATATCAATTGCTCTTAATTCATTTAGACCAGGTTGATTATGCCGGGCACCACGAGGGTGGACCTGCAAACAAGAAATGGAATGAAGCTGCAGCCAGAGCAGATTCATTAATCGGTGAACTGTTGAATAAAATTGATCTGGAAAAAGATATTGTGCTCATCGTTTCAGACCATGGACATATCGATCAGGGTGGGCATGGTGGTCAGGAAAAAATATTAAAGGAAGAACCTTTCCTTCTCGCAGGTAAGGGTGTACTCCAGGGCGAATTTGGCGATATTCAGATGGTGGATGTGGCACCAACACTGGCAGCCATTTTAGGGATTAATGTGCCGGCTTCGTCTCAGGGGCAGGCACGGGTGGAATTTCTATCTGATTTGCCGGCGGATATTGCAAGTAACCTGCCTTTTCAGGCTGCCAAACAGCAAAGCCAATTGCTTCAAAAATACGCAACCGCAATTGGGGCAAAGCTGGATTTTGATGATACAACAGTTGATGCTCAGAAAACAGTTGCGGATTTTCAACAAACTTTTGAAAAAATTCGTCAAAAACAACTCAACCGCGAACGTACTTTGAGAATTGCTATCGGATTATTTGGGTTGCTCCTGATCGGCTTTATCTTGATTAGATGGAAATTTTTTAATGCCGGGTGGTTGTTTTTTGGCGCATTGGTCTACACCTTGCTTTTTCACGGATATTATTTTCTGTTTGGATCAAAATTTTACTCTTATACAATTGTTACCTCAGAAGTAAACCTGATCTTGAGCAATGGCTTACCTGCTTTACTGATCTTTTTTATGCTTTGGGTGTTTTTTACCTGGCGAAATCGATCATCCACTTCACGGTTTGATTTGGCTTCCTTTTCCGGATTGTTAGCCCTGGTAACTGCATTTGTGACATTTTTGCCTGTTGTGGTGCATTGGGTCTGGAATGGCTTATTTGCAACCTGGACATTGCCGGTTTTAGGTTTGCATTATCTGGCGATTTTGAGTCT
>CAZPIM010000008.1:4939-6949 GCA_964586385.1 uncultured Anaerolineaceae bacterium | reverse complement strand
TTTCGATTAGGGGCTTTTGGGTATTTAGACGACCATCCATTGGCTGCACAAAAATGGGGAAAACCGGGTGAATACTTTGCTTTACGGGCAGAGGCACTTCTTTATCAAGTCCCCAAAGGGACCACCTGGTTCATCAATGCGGATTTATTGTCTACAGCTCTGGATGCCGGGTTCAATTGGATTGAAACATTAAAAGAAAATGGTTCAAAAGTAGATGCCTGGACGATAGATATCGACCGTAAAAATATGGCAATCAGACTGTTGGCAGAGGAAATCGATTTTATTACCAGCAATGATGCAGTTTTGTTGGAAAGAGAATTGATTCGATAATTCGACCAATTCTGTTTTTGTCAGTATAGGGATAAAAATCCTTTAATCTTATGCGCGAATTAATATCCGAATACCGTTAGGATCTGTGACATATAACCCGGATTCGTTCTCTTCGATGGGGATTTCGGATTGTTCTAATGCTGTTTTTATTCCAACTAAATCTGGTTTGTTTTCAACAATTATTTCAAAAAAACGTAAACCGGCAGTATCTTCCGGGAGTGGTACTGCACCTGCACTTTGCCAGGTATTAACACCAATATGATGGTGGTATTCTCCACCTGCAAAGAACATGGCACTTTCGCCATATTCCTGTGTCAACTGTAACCCCAGTGTTGAATAAAAGGATGTTGTATTTTCCAGTTCTGCAACCCGCAAATGGATATGACCGATTTTTGTTCCTGCAGGCAGGTATTGAAATTGTTTAGTTTTTCCTTGCAGGGACAGCATCAGATTATCAATGTCCAGAGATTGCGTTCCCATTTCTAGCTGTCCCTCGTCGTCGATTGGCCAATCTTCCATGCTTCTATCGCAGTAAATTTCAATTCCAGAATCGTCTGGTCCGGTAAGATAAATTGCTTCAGAAACACCGTGATCCGCTGCCCCTTCAATATTTACCTGATTATTAACCATGTGAAAAATGATTCGCGCCAGGTCTTCGCGACTGGGGAGTAAGACTGCAATATGATAAAGTCCGGTTGTTCGTTTTCTTGGTGGGGGATTATTTACCTTGTGCAAAACGATTAATGGAATGTCATCCTCATCACCCAGAACAATTTCCTGTTCATTCCCCGAAATTGATTTAAAGCCCAATCCTTCTTGATAGAAAAAAGCTGCGCGATCCAATTGTGTGACATTTAAATGAACAACACCAATTTTGATGTTGATGGGTTCTTCAATGAGAGACATCATTACCTCCAGATATTATCGTATGCAGGCAGGATAACATGTGCACGCCTCAATTGTCAAATCTAAATATTGCAACCTTTTTGATACATACATTTTTGTATGCTATGCATTTTTACAGGTGATTATCTCCGCGGTTTGGATTTTCTGGTAAGATTTCATTATGCAAAAACTGCCCCATCTAAAAACCCTATTTGACCAGGACCTGGAAGGTGTTCTGGAACGAATAACTTTTCAAAATGAGGAAAATGGTTATACTGTCGCAAAAGTCCTCCCGAAAGGAAAAATACAGCCTGTAACAGTCATCGGTGCTTTGGCTGGTGTTCAGGTGGGAGAGTCTCTGGTTTTGCATGGGACATGGGGAAACCACCAACAATATGGACGACAATTTGAAGTTCAATCCTATGAAGTAAAATTTCCTGCCACCCTGGAAGGAATTCGAAAATATTTAGGTAGCGGTTTAATTAAAGGTGTTGGTCCGGCAACCGCAAAAAAAATAGTTGATTTTTTTGGTCTGGAAACGCTTGAAATGTTGGATCAGAATCCGGCACGGATTATTGATGTGCCAGGCATTGGACCGAACAAGGTAGAAATTATCGGAAAAGCCTGGCAGGAGCAACAACAAATCAAAGATATTATGCTTTTCTTACAAAGCCATGGCGTGAGTGCCAGCCTTGCAGTAAAGATTTTTAAGCAATATGGTGATAAATCCATTCAGATCGTGCGTAATTCGCCTTATCAACTGGCGCGGGACATATTTGGGGTTGGATTTAAAAC
>CAZPIM010000008.1:3528-4839 GCA_964586385.1 uncultured Anaerolineaceae bacterium | reverse complement strand
CAAAATTAAGAAAATTCTTTCAGAAAAACGGGATCGATTATCTTCATTTCAGAAAATCAACTGGCAATTAGCGTTCCAGTCCATCGATTCCACCACTGGCATTCATCTTACTTCACAACAAAAAATGGCAGTTCAAACTGCATTATCTGAAAAAGTGAGTATTATCACCGGTGGACCGGGAACTGGCAAAAGTACAATCACCGGGTCAATCATTAAATTATTGAAAGAAAGAAATTGCACAGTCTTGCTGGCTGCACCGACAGGACGGGCTGCAAAACGCCTAAGTGAGACCACAGGTTTAGAAGCGAAAACCATCCATCGCCTGTTAGAGTTTAAGCCAACTGAGGAAACAATTTTTGTTCGTGATCGGGAAAATCCATTGGATGCCGATATGATTATTATTGATGAAACATCCATGGTGGATATTATTTTAATGAATCACCTGCTTAATGCTGTAGAGACTGGATCGCATGTTTTGTTTGTTGGTGATAAAGACCAGCTTCCATCGGTTGGCGCGGGAAATGTACTGGGAGATTTAATTGAAAGTACCGTCATTCCAGTGGTTGTGCTGGATACGATTTTTCGTCAGGCTGAGGATAGTTATATTATTGTCAATGCGCATCGAATCAATGAAGGGGAGATGCCGCAGTTTCCAAAAGAAGCCAGCGATTTTTTCCTTTTCCCTGAAACTGATGCGATAAAAGCGGCTGAGTGGGTGATAGATTTAGTTAAGGATCGGATTCCACAAAAGTTTGGCTTCAACCCGCTGATGGATCTTCAGGTCCTGACCCCGATGCATCGTGGGGCAACCGGTGTTACAGAATTAAATGAGCGATTACAACTGGCGTTAAATCCGGCAAGTGGCAGTAAAGCAGAGGTAAAACACGGTTCACGTATTTTTCGGGAAGGGGATCGGGTCATGCAAATCCGAAATGACTATGACCGCCAAATCTACAATGGGGATTTGGGGGTGATTCACAAAGTGGATACGGAAGAACACCTGGTGGTTGTGAATTTTGAGGACCGTTTGGTGCCTTGCGAGACGATTCAGTTGGAAGAATTAGTGCATGCCTATGCCATCAGCATTCATAAATCACAAGGCTCGGAGTTTCCGGTAGTTGTGATACCGCTACTGATGCAACATTACATGATGTTGCAAAGAAACCTGATTTACACAGCAGTTACACGTGCGCGTAAGCTGGTGGTGATGGTGGGTGACAAAAAAGCAATTGGGATGGCTGTGCGGAACAATCGCATCTCTCTCAGAAACACGAAATTAAAAGAACGCTTACAAACTGCCTGATGTTAAGT
>CAZPIM010000008.1:0-3428 GCA_964586385.1 uncultured Anaerolineaceae bacterium | reverse complement strand
TGTTTTGCCGATATTTGACTGGTTGAATCTGCTGCTTGTAAAATCAAAATTGAATATACTTTTGTAGTATGATTGCAAAAGCAATAATTGAGAAATTCTTTTTATTGATTTGGACATGATGAAATGAATAACCGTAAAAACCTGATTATTTTGTTTTTTACGATGGTTGTTGTAATGATGAGCTTTGGCATCGTTATTCCGATCATGCCGTTCTATATTGAGAGTTTTGGGGGAAATGGACTGGGACTGGGAATGCTCATGGCAATTTTCAGCGTCATGCAATTTATCTTTGCTCCAATATGGGGCGCACTCTCAGATCGGTTTGGACGAAAACCCATTTTGTTAATTGGTGCTTTAGGAAATGCAATTTCATTGTTAATGTTTGGTTTTTCCACACAATTATGGATGATGTATGTTGCCAGGGGATTGGGCGGAATTCTGTCGTCTGCGACTTTACCGACAGCCATGGCGTATATCGGTGATACCACTGATCATAAAAATCGGGGAGCCGGTATGGGTCTTGTTGGTGCGGCGATGGGGATGGGTATGGTCCTGGGTCCTGGTCTCGGTGGTACCCTTGCAAAGACCAGTCTTTCTACACCTTTCTTTTTTGCCGCAGGGCTATCCATGGTTGCGCTATTGTTAATCTTTATTTTTGTACCGGAATCGTTAGAAAAAAGTAAAAGGGATCATTCCTCAAAAATTCAAATTCCAAAAATTTCCATTTTATTGCACGAATTATGTGGACCTTTAGGATTTATGTTTCTTCTGGCTTTTGCAGTCATGTTTGCACTAACCAATTTTGAGGGAATTTTTGGACTTTATGCCCAGTATCGTTTTGATTACACTGCCAGCCAGGTGGGTCTGGTTCTTACTGTAGTGGGCCTGATTTCAACAATTGTGCAGGGCGTTTTAACCGGACCGACAACCAAATGGATTGGCGAGCGCAATGTTATTAAAATCTCCCTCATTGGTTCGTCGCTGGGTTTTATGTTAATGATTTTTGCGAAGACCCCCATATCAATCTATATAACAGTTGGTTTTTTCGTCCTGATGAATGCAATGCTTCGACCCGCTATTCAATCCATCATTTCCAAAGAAGCCCGGAGCGGACAAGGGATTGCAATGGGATTGGCAAATTCCTATATGAGTCTTGGAAGAATTTTCGGTCCTTTATGGGCTGGGACGATGATCGATATTAATATTATTTTTCCTTATCTTTCCGGAGCAATCGTATTTTTTATCTTATTTATAGCAGCTATGATTTGGATGAAGCATTCCCGTTCAATAACCGAACCATCTGTACAACCGGTTAACGTAACCAATTAATACAATTCTCTTTTATGGAAGAGGTTGAAAATGGATGAGACAAGATTTGCTGCTAATTTCTTAAAAAACACGAGTGAGATGGTGTTCTTTGGAGTAAACCAATGGCAGGGTAAATGGCGTTGCTTTATCAGAATATATTACCCTGGTCCGGGTGAAGGACAGGATTGGTTGCCAACGAAAAAAGGGATTAGTTTGGAGTTTGACCATTTTTCAGTCCTACGGGACGCGATCATCGCATTGGGTAAAGACCTGGAGACAGAACGGGATATCGCTGTGATCTCTCAGCGTGCAGATTTGGAAATTCGAATTAGTCTGGGCAATTTCAAGAAAATAAAATTGATCGATATCCGCACGTATGTGCAAATGGATGGGGAATTACGCCCGACTCAAAAAGGAATTTCTCTTAAAACAGAGTTTTTTCCACAATTATGGAATGGGATTGAAAAACTGGCAGGCTTGGTTTCCGATATCCATTAACGGGTGATACACACCAATCCGATTGCTTTCGGTCCTACATGCGCTCCAATAACCGGGGTTACCGTTTGAAAAATTGGGTTATTGTTTCCTGGAGCCAAATTTAACACCTGTTCATAAAGCTTTTTAGCAGCATCATAAGCTTGTATATGAATCATGGAAATATGCTCGATTGATCCCAGGTTTTTTGTCAACTGTATCAAACGATGGACAGCCCGGATATGGGTGGTGACTTTTTCAGTAACTGCGACGCCGTCATATAGTTTGAGTAAGGGTTTGACGCGCAACAAAGACCCAATTCCCATCATTGTCAGGCTGATACGGCCACTCTTCTGCAAAAATTTCATCGTATCCAGGACAGCAAAAAGATGGATCCGTTTCCTAAGATTCTCCACGATTCGCAGAATTTCCTGCATATTTGCGCCATTGGCGGCTGCTTTTGCGGCTTCAAGGACTTGTAAGCCTGCTCCAAGTGCGACCTGACCTGAATCATGAACCGTTACATCTACGCCAGCATTTTCCGCACCAGTGATTGCCGATTTATACACAGCACTGAGGCTGCTGGCTACGTGGATTGCAAATACCTGGTCGCCCGGATTGGTGGCTGCCTGTTGATAAAATTTTGTAAATGTTTCCGGGCCGGGTGTTGCGGTTTTTGGGTGGTGTGGGAAGTGATCCAGGTTTTGGTAAAAATGGTCGTGTGTCATTTCGATGCCATCCAAATAACTCTGGTTTCCGATATTGATATAGAGCGGGACTACACCAATGTCATATTCCTGGATGATGTTTGCCGGCAAATCACAAGCACTGTCTGTCACGATTCGGATGCCCATTTATGCTCCTGAAATTTATTTGATGAATGAATAAACACTGAAAGAATGCGTTTGTTTCGATTGATTGTAAAAAACTAGACCATCTTTTTCAGGCAATTATTTTGTTCTTTAGCGATAATTATTCTTTATTTGAATCTTTTTTAAAGAATTTGTTCAATCTTTGAGCACAAACGTAACCAGGGAAAATATGAAAGAAAACAACACATTTGATATTTTAATACTTAATGCCAGACCAGCAGCCGGAAAAAGTGAAATCATTGACTACTTAAAAAGAATTGACATTCAGGAAAGAAAAAAAAGATTTCATATTGGCGAATTTGATGAGATTGATGATTTTCCTATGTTGTGGACCTGGTTTGAAGAGGATGCAATCCTGGAATCAATGGGCTATCCCAGATTACATAGTGATGAAAATGCTTATTTTAAATATCAGCATCTCTGGAATTTATTAATTCGCAGAATGTGTTTTGATTATGAAAAAATTGTGGATCGAACATCTGCGTATCACCAAAATAAAACAATGATTCTGGAATTTTCCCGGGGAAGTGAGCATGGCGGATATCTCGAAGCGTATCAGCATCTCAGTCCTGCTGTAGTTGAAAGAATGGCTATTTTGTATCTGGATGTTTCTTTTGAAGAATCGCTGCGAAAAAACCGAAAGCGATTTAACCCAAACAGACCGGATAGTATTCTGGAGCATGGTTTATCGGATGAAAAAATGTTCCGGATGTATCATGACGTTGATTGGCACGACCTTACCAGGCAAGATCCTGCTTTTATGGAAATTCAAGG
>CAZPIM010000007.1:57584-59161 GCA_964586385.1 uncultured Anaerolineaceae bacterium | reverse complement strand
CAAACTTCTTAGACATTATTTTCCTCCATAAAAATTTTTATCAATAGTTTTTTTTGTTTAGAAACATGGATTGTCCTGAAATAATCACCTCCTTAATAATATATTATTCTGATAGTTTATGTAAAGAATGGGATAACGCTTGTACAACCGCACCCATAGCAGAAGCACGTCGTCCAAGTAAAGATGCTGAAATTCTCACAGCTTTTGCGGCAACGGATAAACTTCTATTCATAACAGTAGTACGAATAGGATTTAAGAGCAAGTCCCCACTTTGGGCCAGCCCACCGCCAATCACAACAATACTTGGATTAAAAAGATTTACTAAACTAGCAATAGCAGTTCCCAAATAAGTTCCCGCTTCGGAAAGCAATTGTTGAGATAACAAATCGCCTTTTCTTGCAGCAGAAACGATATCATTGATTGAAATTTGATAAATATCTCCTAATCCAATTAATTCTGACCTTCTTCCTTTGCGAAGCTCTTCATAAGCACGATTTATTATGGCCTTGCCACCTGCAAAAGCTTCTAAACAGCCATGATTTCCACAAGTACAAATCGGACCATTTTCATTAATAGTAACATGTCCAATTTCTCCTGCTGTGCCAGTCACGCCATGATAAATATTACTTCTTAACATCAAACCTGCGCCAATTCCGGTTCCGACTTTAATATAAGCCAGGTTTTCTACTCCTCTGCCAACACCATATGCCCACTCCCCAAGTGCACCTAATTCAGCATCGTTGTTTAAACTAACATTACAGCCCCATTTTTTTTCCAGGCTGCTTCGGATTGGATAATTATCCCAGCCCGGCATGATTGGCGGACTACTCACCACACCGCGTTCATTTACAACCGGTCCTGGCACTCCTACACCAATTGAACTGATTTCATTAAGATGAATTCCACATTCAGCGATAATTTGCTGTACCAAACGGTTCAATTTCTCAAGGCAATATTCAGGACCTTTAGCTATATCAATTCTTATTTCTTTATCGCGAATTACCCTTGATGAATAATCACTCACAATGGCAGTAATATGGGATGCCCCCATATCAACACCAACTATATATCCCTGTTCAGGAACAATCTCAAGCATCGATCTTCGCCTGCCGCCATTTTGAAAAGCAACCGTGTCCCGGACTATTCCTTCATTTTGTAAGTCATTAATAATGGAAGTAACTGCAGCACGTGTAAGCCCTAATCGCTTTGAAAGTTCGATTCTGGAAACGCCGCCCGGAGTAAATCGGATGATGTCCAATACTGCATGTTTGTTAAGTGATTTAACATGCATGTTTGGATTTGTCCAAATAATTCCATCCATACGACTTGTTCTCCCTAATATTTAGTCTTATTTTAGCGATATTTAATTTTATTGTCAAGTTAGTTAACATAATTATTTCGAATTTAACATTATTCAAATCTCAAGATGAATACAATTATCGATTTTTATGTTGATTTTCTAAATTAAAGCCCTTTCTGAATATTAGCAAGCAATCAATCAATTTTTTTCTCGTTTTTACTGATAAAATTCTTATAATGAAAATGAAAAAAATCTCTGGTTTTGATTTAGGAACTTG
>CAZPIM010000007.1:23675-57484 GCA_964586385.1 uncultured Anaerolineaceae bacterium | reverse complement strand
TCTTTCTCAGGAAACCGGTTTGTCAATTACTTATGAAGTCTTCGACAATGGTAAAACTGCATTTGATAAACTACGAAATAAGGAAATTGATTTCATTTGGTTGCAACCGCTGACTTATTTGGCAGCATTTGAACGGGATTTAGTTTCACCAATTTTTGTTAGCAATCATTTTGGTCTATACAAATACGGAACACAATTCTTAGCAAATAAATCTTCAGGTTTTATTCAATATTTTGATGTAAACACGAATTCATCCACCACTTCTGAGGAAATCGCCTTATCTCAATTTGAAGGAAAAACCCCATGTTGGACAGAACCTTCATCATTATCCGGAACAATAATCCCCTATGGTATATTGGCCAAAAATGGGATTCAATTTTTGCCTGCAGCATATACCATGAGTCACACTTCAACTGTTAGGGCTTTATACATCAAAGGAATTTGCGATTTTGGTGCAACTTTTGCATATTCAGGTGATCCAAGGACCTCTTCTCAGGTTATTGATGATCTGACAGATGTAATGGATCAAATCATAATAATTTGGCGATCTGAGCCTGTGATTCCCAGTCTATCATTCCATGCAGCAGAATCAACACCTGAAAATATTAAAAAACAAATCACGGATGCGATGGTAAAGCTAACGACAACCGAAAATGGAAATACTATTTTCACATCAGCATTAGATTATGATTTTCAAGGTCTGTTGGAAATTGATGATGATTATTTTTTACAAGTTAGAGAATTAGTAGAATCAGCAAGAATTGTTCCTTTTCAACATTTAGGATATTAAATTGAAAAGAATTTTCTATTTGTTGTATCGGTTCATATTATTTATTTCGATTACAACTGCCATCGCAATCCCTATGATTTGGATTATTATGCAATTAAGGTTTTCCAATTCTATCGTTCCGTTAAAAGATCTGGAACAGAAAAAAGTTGCTATTGTATTCGGCGCAGGCTTGCAACGTGATGGAACGCCTTCACCAATATTAAGGGATCGGGTGGAAACAGCGGTCACTCTTTTAAAGGAAAATAAAGTCGAGAAAATTCTTTTCAGTGGTGATAACCGCTTTGAAAATTACAACGAACCTGGTGCGATGCAAACGTATGCACTGCAACTTGGTGCACCAGTAAAGGACATCATTCTTGATTATGCTGGCAGAAGAACATATGATACCTGTTTTCGTGCTAAATTCATTTTCAAAGTAGATGAGGCGATATTAGTTACCCAAAATTTTCACCTCCCGCGGGCTTTATTTCTTTGTAATCAATTCAAAATTAATGCTGTTGGAGTCAGTGCTGATATTAGAAATTACTCAAAAAGATCTATGCAGGCTTGGACTATGCGGGAGATTTTTGCCACAGCTACAGCAGTGTGGGATATATTTATCCGTAAACCAATCCCTGTGTTGGGTGAAGAACTGCCAATTATTTGAATTTCGAGGTTTAAATGGAAAGAATAGCATGTTTGTCCATTGTTAAGGAATTTGTTAAAAATGAAAATTTGATCCATCATATGCTATCCGTGGAAGCAGCGATGCGATTCTATGCAAAAAAATACGACCAGAATGAAGAAGAGTGGGGAAATGTCGGCTTGCTTCACGATTTTGATTGGGAAATTCACCCGAGTCTGGATCTTCATCCTCAGGCTGGAGCAAAAATATTAAGGGAACGGGGAGTTCCAGAGCACTGGATTCGAGCTATTTTAAGTCATGCAGACCACACCTTAGTTATTAGAGAAACCTTAATGGAAAAAGCATTATTCGCGTGTGACGAGCTAACAGGTTTAATCACTGCAGTTGCGTTAGTTCGGCCTTCCAGATCTTTATACGATTTGGAAGCCAAATCTGTTAAGAAAAAATGGAAAGATAAAGCTTTTGCCGCAGGTGCGAATCGGGATGAAATCGAAAAGGCTACCGCGGAATTCGGTCTTGATTTATGGGAACATACAACCAATGTTATTTCCGCAATGAGATTGATTGCATCTGGAATAAATCTTGCAGGTTAATTATTTGTAGGTGAATAATTCTTCTTGACAAGGTAGTTTTATGTCTTTAAAAGGAAAAGGTTTCTTTATTTGGAAGATTAAAGATTGTGAAAATGGCAATCCTGAAGCAATTGCCAAAACTGCTTTGGATGCCGGAATGACACACGTCTTAATTAAAATAGCTGATGGTGCATATCCATATAATACAAAATCCGATACAAAAGCAGACCTCATTCAACCGGTTGCAGCAGCATTAAAATCGGCAGGTATTTCTGTGTGGGGATGGCATTATGTTTATGGTGATTATCCAATTAATGAAGCAAATATTGCCATCAACCAAATTAAGAAATTAGATATTGAAGGTTATGTTATTGATGCGGAATGGGAATATAAAGAACCAGGCAAAAAAAATGCGGCAGAGACTTATATGAAAATGTTAAGGAAAAGCCTTCCAAATTTGCCTATCGCCCTCAGTTCTTACCGATTTCCTACATACCATCCTCAATTACCTTGGAAAACATTTTTGGATTATTGTGACTATAATATGCCCCAAGTTTATTGGGAAAAAGCCCACAATCCTGAACCACAACTAATCCGCACGATCAAAGAATTCCAGGCATTAACTCCAAATCGACCTGTCATCCCTACTGGGCCAACATATCGAGCTGGTTCTTGGGTACCAACCGAAAAAGATACTATAGAATTCCTTCAAACGACGAAAAAGTTAAATTTAGATGCAGCAAACTTTTTCAGTTGGGATGAATGCAGACCGGCTTACAAAGAATTATGGAATACAATATCAAATTTTGATTGGAATACATCCATTTCAAAACCAGATATCAGCGAATTATATATAACAGCATTGAATACAGGAAATCCTGAAAAAGTTGTTGAAGTATATGCAAACAATGCAGTACACATCACTTATGAAAGAACAATACAGGGAATTGAATTCATCAGAAAATGGTATGAGACATTTTTAAAAACATTTTTTCCGAATTGTATCTTTTCATTAACTGGCCAATCCGGGTCCGGAAGTTCACGTCAAATTAGTTGGTCATGTAAAAAAAATGGCAATATTGTGGTTAATGGGACAGATACAATCGGGTTGCTGAATCAGAAAATTGCGTATCACTACACGCATTTCACGCGTAGCTTATAATTAATAATAAAAAAACACTCCTGAAAATCGTGGTAAACCACAAAAATCCGGAGTGTTTTTATTTAAGAAATTATTTTTATTCCTGAACTTCGTCCAAATCAACTTCTTCAGGAGCAGGAATTTCTGCAAAACGGCCATGAACAAAACCTGTACCAGCAGGAATGAGTTTACCGATAATCACGTTTTCTTTCAAGCCAAAGAGCGGATCTTCTTCACCACCGATCGCTGCGCTAGCCAGAACCTTGATTGTATGCTGGAATGATGAAGCGGAAAGGAAGGAATCAGTGCTTAATGATGCTTTTGTTACGCCTAGCAAAACTTCAGCATATCTCGCAGGTTGTTTTCCTTCATTTGTTAATTTCTCATTTACCCTTTGGATAGCCAGGCGTTCAACAAGATCCATTGGTAAGAATGGAGAATCACCTGCCCGGACAACTTGGACTCTACCAAGCATCTTTCTCACAATAACTTCATAATGTTTATCATTAATATTTTGACCTTGAGAACGATAAACTTTTTGAATTTCTGTCAAAAGATACATCATGCAAGCATCACGACCTTTAATTTTTAGGACAGTGTGAGGATTTAATGACCCTTCAGTCAAAGGTTGTCCTGCTTCTACGTTATCACTATCTCTGATCAATAAACGACTTGTGGTTGGAATTTCGTATTCTTCCATTTCACGTTGGTCATAGCTTACAACAACTTTTCGACCTTCAATACGAATTCGACCTGCATGTTGTGAAGAAATTTGTGCTTCACCTAATGATGCAATCGTATCTCCTAAAGATATGGTTTCTTCATCCTTAACAACAATTGACCATTCATTCGGGATTTCGTAGGTATCACTCATTATTTCACTGTGTTCTACACGAACGATTCGTTGTTCACTATAGCGATCGGATTGAATGACATGAGCGATACCTGAAATGGTTGTGATAACAGCTTCACCTTTTGGTGCACGGCGAGCTTCGAAAAGTTCTTCTACACGCGGGAGACCTGTTGTAATATCTCCACCTGCAGCAACACCACCAGTATGGAAAGTACGTAAAGTTAATTGTGTACCAGGCTCACCAATGGATTGTGCTGCCACAATTCCTACTGCTGATCCAAGATTTACGATTTTTCCACGACCCAAATCCATTCCATAACATTGAGCGCAAATGCCGTGTTCTAATTCACAGGTCATTGGAGACCGGACTAACACTTCTTCTACGTTATGTAATGTTAAAATGCGAATTTTTTCATGATCCAACATCGCATTCCGCTCGACAAGAATTTCACCAGTTTCAGGATCTAAAACACGACTTGCAACGGTTCGTCCATATAGTCTGGTGCCCAGAGACTGGCCGGCAACATCATCCGATTTACGAATATAAATTCCGGATTCAGTCCCGCAATCATGTTCATTGATAATCACATCCTGCGCAACATCAACGAGGCGGCGTGTTAAATATCCGGCATCTGCTGTTCTTAACGCAGTATCTGCCAAGCCTTTTCGCGCGCCATGCGTAGAAATAAAGTATTCCAACGCCGTAAGACCCTCACGGAAATTTGATTGAATCGGTAACCTAATGATACGACCGGCAGGATCTGCCATCAAACCTCGCATACCAGCTAACTGCGAAATTGGTCCAAAACCACCTTTTGTCGCACCAGAGTTAGCCATGGTGCTTAAGTTTCCATTCGGATCCATATTCTGTCGAACTGCAAGCGCAACATCTTTCGTAGTTTTTTGCCAAATTTCAATTTCTCGTTCATTTCGCTCTTGCTCAGTCAACAAACCTCTTCGGTAAGATCTTTGAACGTTCTCAACATCGGATTGCGCTTTGGCTAAAATTTCGCCTTTTGCAATAGGCATCGATATATCAGCCACAGCTAATGTAGATCCGGATTTCATCGCATATTGGAAACCAATATCTTTCACTTCATCGGCGACTTTCGTTGTTTCGTCTTCTCCACATACTTCATAAGCATGGGCGATAAGGTCTTTCACTCCACCTTTATCTAAGACGTCATTTACAAAACGGATTTTCTCTGGCAGAACTCGGTTGAAAAGGATTCTTCCCATCGTTGTGTCAATAATTTTGTTAACCGGAGTTAGCAAACGATTATTGTCATCATCGTACCAAGTTTCAACTTTCACCCTGACATTTGCGTGAACATCAATTTGATCTAATGAATATGCTAAATCAGCCTCATCCAATGTGGCAAATAAGCGACCTTCGCCTTTATGAGGCAAATTGTTTTTCATAGTCAAATAATAAACACCTAATACCATGTCTTTCGAAGGGCTGATAATTGGTTCACCATCGGCAGGTTTTAATAAATTCTTTGAAGAAAGCATCAAATTTCGCGCTTCCCAAACAGCTTTGTCCGACAATGGTACATGTACAGCCATCTGATCGCCATCAAAGTCAGCGTTGAAAGCTGTAGTAACCAATGGATGCAATTGAATTGCACTACCTTCAATCAAAATTGGTTCAAATGCCTGGATTCCCAAACGGTGAAGAGTAGGCGCGCGATTTAATAACACCGGTCGTTCTTTAATGACCTCTTCCAATACTTCCCATACTTCAGGTCGATTTCGTTCTATGAATCGTCGGGCACCTTTTACATTTGCGGCATAACCATGCGAAACGAGTCGGGAAATAACAAACGGTCTAAAGAGTTCTAAGGCCATATTTTTTGGTAAACCGCATTGGAATAACTTAAGTTGAGGACCGACGACGATTACAGAACGGCCGGAATAATCAACGCGTTTTCCCAAAAGATTTCTTCGGAAACGACCCTTTTTACCTTTAAGCATGTCGCTGAGTGATTTCAACTCGCGGCGACCACGGCGAGATAAAGCTTTTCCTCGTTGTGAATTATCAATTAGACTATCGACTGCTTCTTGCAACATACGTTTTTCATTTCGTACGATAACATCAGGAGCACCTAATTCCAATAATCTTTTTAAACGATTATTTCGATTGATGACTCTTCGATACAGGTCATTTAAATCGGATGTAGCAAAACGACCACCGTCCAATTGAACCATCGGACGAAGATCTGGCGGAATTACTGGTAAAACGGTCATTACCATCCATTCGGGACGGTTCTGTGATCGACGGAAAGCTTCAACCACTTTTAAGCGAGTTGTTGCCTTTTTTCTTTTTTGTTTACTCTTGGATGTTTTTACTTCAACCCAAAGTTCTTCGGACAGACGATCAAGATCCAACCGTTTTAAGATATCAAAATAGGCTTCTGCGCCCATATCCGCACGAAATACTTGACCCCATCTTTGTTTTAGTTCACGAAATCGGCTTTCGCTAAGGAATGTGAAAGGCTTGAGGTCTTGCAATTCATCACGTAAGCGGGAATTTTGATTTTGGGAAACCGAAGACTGATCTTCCAATTGGTTTCGAAGGGATTCCATTTCGAGATCTGCAGATGCTTTAACTTCTTCAATCTCCATTTTAATTCGTTCAATTTCTCGAACGATTTGGTCTCTCGATTCGTTTTCCAATTCATCCAGGTGTTCTTTTACAGCTTTTTGGACTAATCCAATATGCTGATTTCCGATAGTCTCTCCAGCCTTAACAATCACCATGTTCTTAATTTTGACGAAAAATACATCTGTTCGTGCTGAAGATCCAATTTTTTCCTGTAATTCGCGTTCGAGTGTTTGGCCATCACGCATAACAGGTGAAAGCAATTGAGCAATTTGTTCTTCGCGACGGTCTTCAATCTCTTTTTGTTGCCGTCGAAAATCTTCAATTTTCCGGTCACGTGATTGTTTGACTTCTAAAATTCGGGCATTGATTTGTGTAGCTTGCTCACGTTCAGAAAACGTAATTTCGTCCTCGAGGCGCTTTAATGCTTTTTGACGAGCATCCTCATCCACGTATGTGACAATATATTGTGCGAAATACAAAACCCGATCTAAATTTCTTCTTGAGATATCAAGAAGTAGACCTAGATAAGAAGGAATTCTCCTTGTATACCAAATATGAGCGACTGGAGCAGCCAAATCGATATGCCCCATTCTTTCACGACGTACAGCAGATCTGGTAACTTCAACACCGCATTTATCACAAATTATGCCCTTGTATCTTGGATTCTTATATTTTCCACAATAGCATTGATAATCACGGGTTGGGCCAAAAATTGCTTCACAAAATAAACCGTCCTTTTCAGGGCGTAAACGACGATAATTTATCGTCTCTGGTTTCAAGACCTCACCATACGACCAGCTTCGAATCGTTTCCGGTGAAGCCAGGCTTATCCGTAGTGCAACAAGACTCTTGGTTTCCACTAAAAAGCCTCCTCAATTAGAACTTCGCAGAATAGCAACAAAGATAAGCGCGAGAACAAAGATTCCAGCGCTTACTTATAATTCAACAACACAAAAATAGCATACATGCAAACGAAAATTATATCATAAAATTAATATATGTGAAGCAATTTATTTATTAAATCCAAACTTTGATTATATTGTTTAATTCCGCAGATTTCAAGATACATCTTTTCGATCTTTTGGATGTTCGATCGGAATTTCTAAATAAAAACTCGAACCCCTTCCTAATTTGCTTTCTACCCAAACCTTACCGTAATGACTCTCAGCAATTGTTTTTACAATAGCTAACCCTAAGCCAGTACCTCTGTTTTTATAAGATTCACGTCGATTACTACGGTAAAATTTATCAAATAGATGAGGAAGATCAATTGGTGCAATCCCAATACCATTATCCCGTACTTCAATCAACAACGCCATCGATGTGGATGTTAGATCAATTTCAATTGAACCACCCATATTTGTATACTTAATTGCATTTTCAACCAGGTTGTATATTGCCTGATTTAATAATGAAGAATCCGCTTCAACGGTTAGATCCTCTGGGCACATATTGTTTACACGGATACTTATATTCCTTTGAACCGTACTAGGTTGTAGATCAGATATGACCTTATCAATGATTAAATTTGGATAGATTCTTTCTATATTTTGTCCAATGCCAGCTTCGATACGACCTAAATCCAATAGGTTATTGACAAGTTTCGTCATATCTTCAATTCCGGATTCAATTTTTACAACATATGCTTTTTGCTGCTCGTTCAATTCTCCAACCAGTCGAACCAAGGAAGCATAACCTTTCATGTAAGTCAGGGGAGAGCGAAGTTCATGACTGACTGTCGCAACAACATCCGTTTTTAATGTATCGAGAACGCGAAAATGAGTTATATCCCGGAGTAAACAGATTTTTCCTACCATTTTATGATTGTTCATCACGGATGAGACAGATGTGAAATATATCCGATCATTGGAGAGTTTTAACTCTCTCGTAACAACACGATTCCCATCGTAGTTTTTAATTAATTCCAGGAGAATCCCGTTGGAAAGCACTTCATTCAATTGCTGTCCGGGCAATGAAGTATTAACCATTCCACGTAATTGCATAGAAGCAGGATTCATTATAATTAATCGATCATTTTCATCAAAAACCATTACTGGTTCAGGTGTTGAATTGATCACTGCTTCCATTCTCTGACGGCCCAATTCAGCTGTTGCGTATAATTTTGCATTTGCAGCAGCCATGCTGGCTTGGCTCGCTAATGTTGAAATAAACCGTGTATCTTCATCAGAAATTTTTCTGGATTCCTGAAAACCGACCCATAAAACGCCGTAATATTGATTTTCATAATGAAGCGAGATTGCTAACAATGCTTCAGGAACTTTATGACCAATCGGTAAGACAAATCTGCGGCTTCGAACCAAATTTTGAATTGCTATTTTTTCCTGATTATGTAAAAACTCGAAAAGTTGCTTATCAAGCGCTTTTATTCCCTCATTCGTATCGCCAATTCCAATTGCAAAGAATGGAGAATCCAAATGTTCCGGAATAACATCTTTCGTGAGAACTACTCTGGCTAAAGTACCTCCGGAAACTAATGCTGATTCCAATAATCGTTCAAACGATTGATTTAATTCAAAATGTTCACCGATGGATTGGCTTGTCAAAAGTAAATGGTTAAGTTCATCTAATCGATTTTTTAACTTCACCCGCATTTGTTCAAAAGAATTCGCCAATTCGCCAAATTCATCTTCACTGGAAACAATGACTGGGTTATCCAGATTACCTTGGGAAATTAACCCGGTTTGGGCGGTTAGCGCATTCAAGGTTCTGGATATCGGTCTCAGACTTAATTTAAACAATAAGAAAACCACAAAAAATATAATGAACAGCAGAATCATTAAAGGAGCCGCAATACTGAGTGCAAGATCCTGATATTTTTTTACCGGTGTGCTTACAATAACTTTCCAGGCACTACCAATAATTGGTTGAAAATACATCATCTGTCGTTGCGCTTGTGGTGAATAACTTTCAAAAACGCCGGCCTTATCCGGTAATGATCCTTGATATATGGAAAAAACTTCATTCGCAGAATCTGATGTTTTGAAAAGAATACGATTTTGTTCATCAAGAATGAATCCTTCTCCACCCTCAGAAGTCACATTTCGTAGTGTTTCCAATGCAGATTGTGTAAAGGGATTGGAATTTAAGTCTGTTCTTGATAACATAACGCCGATTGGATTTCCACTACCGTCTTTTATCGAAGCAATAAAGGATATCTGTGCTGAATCCTCGTTTTCCCACGGATCAACAACATACGTTTGAATACTTATTCCTTGCAATGCCAACTCGACTCCGGCACGTTCTTCAGACGTCATAGAGATTTGATCCAGGATAGAGAATGGATAACCTCCCAATGGATTTCCTTGAAAATCAAAAACGTAAATTAACTTAAAAAATGAAGAATTCTTAATTTCCTGGGATAATCGTAACTCTAAATTCGTCGAATCGAGAAAATCAGGATTAGCTAATGACATGGCCTGATTTTGCCCGGCTTCTAAGAAAAAAGGAATGCTATCTGCAGTGACTTGACTGGTATTTCTTAATCGATCCTCAATAAGTCTTCTCGCAGCTCCACCAGCAATTTGCCAGTCACTGATAATTAACACAAGAATAACGATGGAGATGATAGGAAAAACACTCAATAAAAATCGATTTTCAAACTTTTTTTCAAATGGAGAAGGTTGAAGGTTTCGAGGTGTTTTCCAAATTTTACTTTTAGATAAGTAAATTAGAGTAACGATCAACCCGCCGACTAACAATTCAGCAATTCTAAAAAATGTTAAATTGAGCGTTTGTGTTAGTCCATAATCGATTCTGGAAGCAAAACTTCCTGAAACACTTAATATTTTGTTGACGACTAAAATTGGAAACAGAATAATCCCGGTGGCGAAAGCTGAAATAATCGGGACTCTGACAAAGGAATAAAATTTGGATCGATAATTTTGTCTTACAAAAAAGGAAAAAACCAGTGCCATCGCTGAAATTTCAAGGATTGTTACGTAATCATGGGTATTCAATGCACCAACGCAAACCCCACTGATAATTCCTAAAATAAAAGCAGGTCCAATTCCTAACGTTCCTCCCGCTAACAACCAGGGAATGGTAAAGAAAAGCAACAATATGGGAATTTGTGCTTCACCAGGTAAATTTGGAAGTGGAAGAGCAGGGATATTTTCTAATTTTAGACCACCAAGAATTACTGCAACAGGTGTTAATCCCGAAAGAATTGCATATAAAACCCAATCTTTTTGATAAGAAAAAGAAATCAATTCCCAGTTTTTATGAAGAAAATAAAAAATTAAAATTATTAATAAACCCCAACCAATTATTGTAAAAATATCAGGAGGACTGGAGAAATATATACTTTCATTGATAAGGGATGAATATGTTGGCATGCGTATTTATCAATTATTCCTATGTACTTGATTATAGCATTCAAGATAATAAGTATTTATTTCACAAAATGATCTTTGCTTCCCGATTATTATTTTCCCAGGCAAAGTTATAAAGAAGATTGGACGATTTCATTCCTTGTTGATGAAATTTTTGTGAACTATCGATTAGCAGTTGATTGGATTTGGATTTTACTTCTTCCCAAAAAAGTTCCTTATCATGCAAATTTTCCATCCTGAAATAATTATCGATAAAATAATTTTCTAGTTCGTCCCTCTCATTTTGGTAGTCACGAATATCCTGCTTGACGGAGGAAATCAAATTGCGATGAAATTTTTCAGAACGCCACCAATAAGAATTATTTTCATACGTCAACCCGGGAACAAAATCCAATAATTGATTTTGTTCGATTGAGCAAGGCTTAAACAAACTAATACAAGGTGCGGATGAGCCTGTAATCCAAATTTCAATTTTTCCATCAAGAAATTTTGTAACCAAAGATCCTGTGGTTTGACTAACCCGGATCGGACCAAACCCAGCGTGCATGCAAACATCACTTCCTAGAGAAGGTCGATCAGGGCGAAAACTTTTTGACATACCATGGTGTGTCCTTAATATCTCAAATGCATCACGGATAACAAATTCCCCAATTTTTGAAGCAATTTGATTATGCGTACAAGTCTTTCTATGCATCGAATTACTAAAACGGGTATAAAGCCAATCAGAATAAGCACTTGAAAAATTAAATTTCAAATTCTTCTTATAAA
This sequence comes from uncultured Anaerolineaceae bacterium, assembly GCA_964586385.1. GTDB lineage: Bacteria > Chloroflexota > Anaerolineae > Anaerolineales > Anaerolineaceae > UBA6170. The sequence goes on along the minus strand of CAZPIM010000007.1, from coordinate 45,775 downwards.
GTTTTTTAGATAATGCAAAAGTTTGCATCCCTTGAGAGCAAAGATCCCAATCACTTCCAATGGTCAAACCATTTGAAATTGTACCGAATGTGTCAATTTTCTTCGCTGCCCATTGTCGATCTACAGTTTCCAGCTTCCAAGCTTCTTTTTTATCAGCAATTAGAAAACTATTGTGATAATAAAACGGATGACTAAAACCACAATTTCCACTTTGACCATATTTTTCCAACAAACTTGTAATTAATTGAACAGCCTCTATTGCAGTCGATGACCTTTCAAGGGCTAATCGTAAATAATCCATTCCTATTAAACCCGGGGTCTTCTCAGCCGGAACTTTAGAAAAAACAGCCTCATTTCCAATAACGACCCCATATTCATTGATGCCCATTTCCGCACCCCAAATCCAAACAGGTCTGCAAAGCAACACCCGATTTGTGTGAGAAGCTTGAGGAATGGAGACATAAGTGCAATTTAACAAAGAATTTGGCGGATAGTCTTGGGCTTGAATAATTTCGACATAATGAGGTTCGTTCGGATCACGGTCACTGTTTTTGCCAAAAATTATTGAACCATCTTTTGTAGCGTCGGGAAGAACGATAAAAGTGTCACACATATCCAGGTCCTCAATCCACTAAATTTTTGTTATAAAATATGATGCTTTTTTGTTTTTTATTCATCAATAAACGAAGATAATATACTTAAAATGTGGATAAATACTTCCTCTGCATTCATTTTATCTGAATCAACAATGATCGCATCCTCTGCCGGGCGTAATGGTGCAATGGTTCGTGATGAATCAAACTTGTCTCTGCGAATCATATCCTGAAGAATATCACTGTAAATGACTTCTTTCCCACGATTTCTTAATTCAAGGAATCTTCTTCTGGCTCTTTCTTCAGCAGATGCATCCAGGTAAATCTTTATTTTTGCTTCCGGCAATACGACCGTCCCAATATCCCTACCAACCATTACTACGCTACCTCTTTGGCCAATTTTTCGTTGAATTTTGGTCATTGCCTGACGTACTCGTAAATAAGCTGAAACCTGTGACACATTTTTTTCCACTTCTGATTGCCTGATTTCCCAGGTCACATCTTCGCCGTTAAGTAATACATCATTGCTCCTACCATCTAGCACAGACGGAGGTAAAACATCTAAATCCAAATTTTCAGCAATCCCTGAAACCGCATTTTCGTCAGAAACATCAATTCTTAGATTTAGAACTGCCAATGTTACAGCCCTGTACATAACTCCTGTGTCTAAATATGTAAAATTTAATGTTTTTGCCAGTCGTTCGCCTAAGGTTGATTTTCCTGATGCTGAAGGACCGTCAAGAGCAATTGCAATTTCTTTTTTAATTTTCATTAATTTATGACCCTTTATTTTATTGAAATTAATTTCCTGGAAACAAATCATTCCTTACCCATAAAATGATTATTTCTTGCTGTTGCAGATTTGAAGGAATTCTTCTTGAAAGCACCCAATTCGCCCATTCATTTGGAATTAATAAGTTCCAAACTGGTGTCGCAATCCATTCAAAATCCTGTCCCTTGTAAGAATCTGCCGCTTCAATTGTTTGGTCAAATTTTGTTAATACAAATTCCGGATTAGCTGAAATCGAAAAATGGTTGACAAACTCAATATTTTTAAAATTTCGTAAAGCCCATTTAAGTCCGGGGGAATCAATATTTATTATTTGAATCTGACCTTCCTGTTTTGATCCATGAGTCCATTCTGAATAATTTTCAATTGTTGAAACCAAGATTTTTTCAGAAACCGGAATTGGACTCAGGTATAACATTTCGTTTTCATAAGGTGAACGTAAACCAGCACCATTCCATCCGGATGAAAGTGTGTAAATACCAAAATAAACAATAAAAATAATTAATAGACTTTTGCCGGCAATTTTCCATGAAAGAGACCAGCCAATCAAAAAGATTGCAAACAAAACCAGTACAACACCTGCAATAACCATGATTGTTTTTGAAACTGGACTTTGCGTTAATGAAGTTGCATTTGTCATCAAATTAATAGTAATTAATGTTAAGAATTCCATTAGCACGAAGCCAATTCCTGAAATTAAACCAATTACTTTACTATTTTGACCCAAATTGAAAGCAAATTTATGAATTAAAAGTGATCCAAAGATAATAAATGGAATTACTATCCAGACAGCATTTACAATCGAAAAAGATGGATAGATAAAGAAGTGAATGATTGATAAAAACAACCAAATTGCTAACAAACTATAATATTTATTGTTGGATCGGCTGAAAAGAATGATTCCGAGCAGACCTAAAACGATCACAGGGAATTCGTAGAAGAAGATAGCCCGAAAAATATCCATGACATTTATGATTGATGAAGTACCCCAACCCCGAAAATAATCCAGAAGCCCTTGTATTACGCCAACAAATTGTGACCGGAATATAAATCCGAAAGTACTCATCAAAACAAGCGAAACCGCAAGTGATATGAAGTATTTTTTTACGCTGAATTGCTCAAGAAAAGTGCCAATACTATTCTCATTATCTTTAGTCCTCGAATTTCTAATCAATCGATAAACAAACAAAACGATCAATGGAAAAAATCCAAACCAAAATGATGTGCCACATAACAGTAAAAGAGCCGAAAAAATTCCCGTTGCAGTTTCATGTTTTTTTATGACAAAATAAATCAACAACACACCAAATAAGGCACATAATAATGAACTATTGATTTGCCTTGATAATGAGACAAGAACAGGATCAACAGCCATCCAAAGCGAAATTATGAATAACAACTTATTATCGGCAACTTTTCGAAATAAGAATGGTGTGAAAACCAACAAAGTCCCAACAATGGCTGAAAATAGTCGAACAACAAAATTTGAATCACCAAACAAATAAATGAGTACTGCGTTGATATTCGTTAAAAAAACGTCAGATGTATAACTAGCAGTGTCTCCAATCAAAATTTGTGAAGAATTAAGGGCAATTTTTGCTTCAAAATCAGAAAGTGGTAAAATCCCTAAATTTAAAAATCGAATGAGAATAGCAAAAGTAAGTACGATGAAAAAAGCAATTTTCTGAATTAATTTTTTTTCTACATTCATAACGCCCTTTATCTAAAACTATTTTTTAATTCTAACCTTACTTGAGAAAATTAATGTCTTTACAACGGTTTAATAATTTCAATTTCCTAATATTTTTTCCAGTGGATACACACCCACAACAGAGTCTAAATTTAATCTTCCATACAAATGGGGAAATTCACCTTCATCCCCAACTTTATCAATTTTTAAGGTATTGACCAATTTTTTAACTCTAACTTTTAAAACCAATAAGTTTTTGATTCCAGGATAAAACCGATCGGAAACGGACTTCAATTGAGATTGAAATGAAAAATGGATGAATCCTTCATTTATCAAAGAGAAAGGAGCGTATTCGTTTTCGTGTCTTATTTTTTGCCAATCATCGTCGGAAATTATATGGAAAATAAACTCATTATTGCTGCTCATTGTTTGACCTCATAAACTCTAGTACTTCCAACTTGAAATACCTCATTCCAATAAATATTGTTATATTTCTTAAATTTGTCGCTTCCTGTAGGGTAAAGTGCATTTTCTAATTGGCCTACAATAATATATTTCACATCATATCTCTCAATGAAATTCATCGCTTTCTGAATATCCATTGTGTTGTAAAAACTTGATACTTCATCAACACGATCTGTTACCCATTCTGAAGGTAATGCTGCCCTTTGTTGGCGTTGATGCCAATTCCATCCTACAACACTTGGCAAACCAGTATAGATAGAGAAACGACTGCCCCAACGGTATTCAACTGTATTCGCTTCGACAATTACTGGTGAACCTTCAACGTGGTCCTGGATCCATTGTATTGCATGATAATCCTCACTTAAGTCCATATTGGTATCTTCATCATAAAAAGTTGAATAATTCATGTATGCCATACCATCAATTGAAAGTGGTATATCATGGTCAATTCTGTCATCGATTTTCTCGATACTGGCAAATAATGGATAGATCGCAGCACAACTAAATAAAACAACAACAACTAATGTCCAAATTCGTATGAAAGGTGTGTCGATTCTATTTCTAAGATGATTAAACAACCATACAACAGCGAAAGCTGAACTTATAGCAAGCATAATCCAGGCTTGCAAGTAAAATTTGAACACGGTATTCATTCTTCCAATATCACCCCGGAGAACAAATAGTTCAACAAAAAGCGTTAGTAACAAACCTGTTCCAACTAAGAACAAAACAAATCTTTCGGAATCACTTTGGTTCTTTCGCAAAATTAATAAAAGAGCCCAAACCATCATGATGACAACCAACCATGCGATTTGAACTTTGTAAATTGTCAGAAAAAACATAAAAGTAGAAATTACGAAAAAGACTAACCAAAAATAATTTTGGTATTTTTTTAATTTCCGTAATGATGACAATGGAGTCGTAGCCATCCATTGAATAGTTTCTGCAAAAAACCAGCTGAAAATAATCACAAGGAAGAAACCCCAATGCGTAAAATACGACCAAAACGGCGATTTGTCACCCTTCCAAAGATCAATTGTAGAATACGCCTGTGCATACCAATCCGAAAAAGGTTTATATAAAAAGAAAGATAAGAATAAAAACCCAATCAGAACAACAGATATTTCGCCAAATTTGCTTAATTTTGTGGAAGCTTCATTCTGTAAATTATTCCCTGTGCGGGATTTCAGGATTGTGTAAACAATTACAGCTATTGCTAATAACAAATAGGTTGGAAAATCCCAGGTATTTGTTGGACGTAATGCTCCTACAACTAACGCACCAAGGAGAATGGTTGAAAATTTTATGAAATTCCTAGGAATAACACTTTCAAAATGCCAATGACTTGAAAGAATAGATAAGATCCAACCAATTGCTAAAACTGTTATTGGTAATGCAAGTAAGTGAGCGTGTAAATCAGCGTACAAAAATGTGAAAAATGGAAATTCAGTTATTGGAGATTGTGGTAAAGCTCTACTTGGTACCCAATACCAATCACCGGGATAAAATGGCATATTGGACCCACTAAAAAATTCGATAATTCCGCGAACAGTCCACGAAACCCTTTCAAAAATATTTCCAATTTCAATTGAACCTGTAGGTGATCCCAGTTTCTGAAATCCATGCCAAATCATACGGATTGTGCCTAAATTTCCAATGACTGTAACGAAAATTATTGAACAAATTCCAGCCAAAAAAGAGCTGGATTTAAAGGCTTTCTTAAAAGAAGAAAAATCATTTTCCAAACATTGATTGTTTTTAGAATTGGTTTTAACGAGATTCCACCCAATCCCATAAGCACCAATTCCCATAATTGAAAATAAAAGTGGCAAAATGAGATTATAGGCAATCGAAGGAATGATCCCAAGAAGTTTCACCCATAACCCTACGATGATGAAACCGTAGTAGTAATAATTAATATAACCACCTGAATACCACGGATCATATGGAGGAAACGTCGAACTTTTGATAACAGCATTAAGGTATGAGAAATCCATTGGCTTTTCCCCGCCTTTTGCAGGATGCCATAAATCCGGATTGCCTATGCGAATAAATAGAAAAATGACAAATAACAAAAGTCCAAGAATTTCAACAGTCAGAAAATGAATTTTTAATTTTCTTAAATCCTGGCCTATTTCTTTTCGCTGAATAATACCAAGAATAATTCCTATTAACCCGATTAGTAAAACCACTGCCAGGATCAATTGTCTTGTAACTTGCAAATTATAGGATCCTGCCCACCAGACAATAATTGCCAATAGTAGCATTCCAATTAATTTACTGAATGCAAATCCTTTATCTACAAGACCCGACATCATTATTCGAACAATTGGATAAATCAGCCATCCAAAAAACGTTATTGAAAGATACCAAAGGGCTACTGAAAAAAGCGGGTTTGAATTCACAATCGAATTTCGCTGGAATAGTTCTGCCCAGGTGCCGCCTTTCTTATCGATCATTATTTTTTCTTGTGGTAATTCAAGATTAGCCGGATAATCCGGAACTTTAGCTGGCGTCAATGAAAGTACTTTTGATAGATCGACCGAAGAAAGAATGCCAAGAACTTGGTTTGGATCGTAGTTATTGGATTTTTTAAAAATCAATACTTTTGGATGGTCATAAACAGTAAATGCTTCTTCGGCAAATTGGTCATTAATCGAAAAATTCCCAATTGTAGGAAACGATTCAAAAACTTTAATTAATTCAAAACCAAGTTCACCACTAAACAACCCGGGTTGGGCAACACTATAGCACCAATAAATATCGTGCTCAACAGGACAACCTAACAAAGATTCATAAAACTGTGTTGTAAGTGGATATTTTTCAGGAACCCTGGTAGTTGTTCCCCATTGGCGATTCGATGAAATAAAAATGTAATCGGATTGATTTAATGTTGAATAAAATCGGTCTAATTTACTTTCATCATCATTCCAATACATTTGGAAGTTTAAATTTCCTTGATAGATACCACCATAAGCATCCTTGCCATCCATTCTTAGAGGTAATCCATCATCCCAATCGGTTTCTACAGCAACCGCGCTTCCTGAAAGAACAATAGAGCCGGGTCCTTTATAATCAAGAACGATTTGATAATTGTGGTCGGGTTCTAAGGCTATTTCCTGATCAAAATTCAGCGAATATGAAATACCCTTTCCACTTCCTTTTTCAGAAAATTGATTACGAATGACACCGGTCGTTAATAATTCACCAACATTATCAATGTCATAAAGCGAAATGACCAATTCATTATCAGAATTGTTTGTTAATTCACTGGATAATATTTTTCCAAAACTAACAGATTCCAGTACACCATTTTCCTTCACAGAAAAGATAAGGGAATAAGACCTGGATTCACTGATTTTATAATCATATGGAACAGAAAACACTTCCTGTTTCGTCGTTGAACCGTACCTCACCAAAAGATTTATTGGTCCTGGAACATTCTCGTATATCCATTCCGAGGCTGCGACGCGTGTTATTGGATTTGTATAAATCTTTGTAAACATAAAAGCCCATACTAATGTTCCAATTAGTGCTATCAAACCTAAAAGATATCCAAATGTTTTCGCTAATTTTTGTAGCAATGTGTTGTGATGGATAAATTCAATCAAATAAAAAATGAACCAGGCTGATATCAGGCATAATAAAGGGTATATTGGCATCTGATAGCGCATCATCGGGTTTTCCACAGAAGATTGCCAAACGAAATACCCTGCAGTCCATATCCAGATAATCGAATAATCCCATTCTTTGCGGAATATCTTCCATCCCATGAGCATCAAACCAGTCCACATAGCAATACTCATCGGAATTCCAAGACCCCATAAAGTAATATTTTTCGCTGCAAAGAAAAAATTTCTCCTCGCCCACTGCAGCGCAGGAGGATAATCAACATCTCCACTTGCAAGATAACTTATTTCTTTTATATTTGCTAACCATTTTGGATTCAAACCGACATTCAAAAAACCTGGTCCTTCAAATGCATAGGGTTGAAAAATCCTAAAAGTAAGGAAGGCAACGAAACCACCAACGATCAAATCCCTGGTGATAATCTCCACTTTTAAAATTGGATCTTTTTGGGGATATCGATTCCATAATAAAAGATAAGAAATAGGTAATAAAATCGCGACAAAAACTGTGTTAATCTTCGATGCTGCTGCTAATCCAACAAATAAACCAAAACCTGCGGATAAAAATAGCAAATTTAAATTTGGAATAATTCCTTTCTTGGGTTTTTCTAAACTTTCAACCTTACTATTCCAATCATATTTAAAAATAAGTATTGCTAAATAAACTGCCAAGATCGCAAAAAATGTCGCAAAAGTGTCAACTGTGTAGTAATGCGACTGTTGAATCTGAAGAACTGCAAATCCAGAAAAAGCAGTTGCAAGCAACCCGATTTTGTAATTAAATAACTTTTTCCCGATAAAAAAAACCAGAATAACGCTTCCAAAATCAAATAATACGGATAAACCACGCCCAATTTGAGTAATGTTTTCCCAGTTAATATTGTCAATAAATATTTCACTGATATATCTGGTAAAAACTACCGGGAAATCGCCATAAACATAGAATCCATGACCGCGATTATGAGGATTTAATGATGAAATCTCTGTATTAAAATAATCCTGAAAATTCTCAACTGAAGAAATATCGGAAGTGACCCAGATTAAAAACCGTTCATCCGGATGCAGATATTGGTAATCACCCCAAAACAGTCCGGATGTCCTCAAGTAAAGACTGACCGACAGAATCAGGAAAAGTAAGAATGTGCTTATCCATCGTTGAAAAATGGTTGATTTTCTGGTTTGATTACTCTGGTTGATTTCCATTCAAAGATTCCCGTTATTGTGATGGTGCAATTTTTGCTGGGACTGAAAAAATCAAGAAATCTTTTCCCTCACGCCCCGAATCATAATTATAAAGAGAATGATCAGGATACATTTCTTGAAGTAAATTCAATGCATCCAAATTTTCTGGTTTTAAAATAAATAGTTTTTGATCTTCAATTGATAGAGTCTCTGCGAATTGTTCCGGCCAAAGTGCAAAATCTCTTGTGGGATAACCGGCAACGATTCCAACTAATCTAGTATCCACCCAATGCGCGGTCGGAACAACAAATGCATTATCTGCATCACCTATTGATTCAGAAAAACCTTTGATAACTTCACCTATTTGAGACGAATTCCATGCATTTCGTAAAAATTGATTCTTGAATTGATTAAATACCAAATCATAATTATTGAACATCGAGACAGCTAAAAGAAGTATGGCAAAAGAAATAATGGCAAATTTATATATTTTCGTTTTTGTAGATTCGATCAGTCGATGAAAAATCCCTTCAAATCCGATTGCGGCAATAATAAAGACAGGAATGATTGCACCACTGGTACGGTTAAGGCTGGGGTTCTCTTCCGGAAAAGCAAGTGACAAAATGGACGGCATCATGAGTAATGGGACTGACAACAACAAAAACACATCTTCCCAATTTCGTAATTTTATATAACGAATCACCACAAAAATTGAGCCAATAAAATAAAAAGCGGCACTGATAAAATCCAATGCGGGTCGAAAAGGAATCGAATGAACCCAGGTATTACCATTCGAAATGAAAAACATCGTTCCGGCATTTAAAACATTCCGGGAAAAAATGTTGAAAATTGGCTCTGAAAATGCCCGTTCTGTTGTTCCGAGCCTTGTAAGAGCGCGATAGCTAACTGCCTCAGGATTAATTAATGTAAATTTAAAAAGGGGCAGAAAAATGATGAAAGAAATAATCACGATCATTGTTAATCCGAAAACAGTATTAAATCGATACCCTTTATTTCTGATATGTAACCAAAATAAAATGAAACCTGCAAGGATGACAAATGGTAGGAAACGCGTTGGACTATACCCATGTAGACCTAAACCGATCGCGATACCCGAATAAATGAAATCATTTCTTCTTTTTTGCCGTAGACCACGAATCAGGTAATACAGGGCAGGTGCAGCAAACAACGGGTACAAAGGAAAACGCAAACCAACCCTTGAAATTAGATTTCCCCAATAAGAAATGCCTGCCAGGAAAAAAGCAATCAAACCCACCCATCGGTTTGCTATCTCTTTTCCTAATTTATAAATAAATGGTAATGTAAAAAAACCGGCTAAAGCTGTTCCTATCTTAAGACTCATGAATGACAGACCGGTATTGAATAATTGAGCGACAAATGCAGTTAAATAAAACTGGAAGAATTCTCTACCTGTATTTCTAATAAAAAAGACATGATAGTCGCCATTTAATACATCGTAAACATCCAGCAATTTTTCAGCGTGGTCGCTGAACATTTCACCCAACACCATATCCAATCGAAAAAATCGAAAAAATAGTACGATACAAACAACAAAAAAGATCAAAATCGACCAGGGATTGATTATTATTGAAACGTTCTTAAATTTAACAATTTCTTTCAATTTGATTTTTAATGCAAGAACTTCTTCTGCATCAAAAACTGCAAAACAAAACAAAGCTAAGCTGATTGTCCAAAAAAATACATTTACAGAATTAAACCGTAAATCACTTAATCCGGTTACTTTAAAAGCGAAAAAAGCAATCAATAGAAAAACAAAACTAAAAAACAAAGCGATATTTGCGTATTTACTAAGGTCTGTTTTCAACTCTTTCTTTATTGATTCTGGAAAACGAGAATAAACAGGGTCTTTTCTAATAATAGAAAAAACCAACATCAAAGCGCTAAAAATATAAAAAATTGAGGCAAGAGATTTTTTTTGATTTGGGGGTTCCAGAAGCATTTGCCCTATGATTGCAAAAAAAATGGACAGTAGAAAATACCATGGCCAATCAGAAAATTTCTTTTTCCAATAAGTCAAAAATTCTACTTTTTCGACGTTTTCAATATCAGGTGATTGAATAATTTCATTAACTTCTAAAGAAACTGAAGAGTTGGATACTTGTTCTTTATCCAATTCCTCGATTTTATATTTCCAGGGCATCAATTTCGCTTTTACAAAATCTAATACTGACGGTTCATTCATATGAAATCACTTATAACAATAAGTATTTTATTTGGGAATTTTTTTTACAAAAATTGTAGTTTACATGTACAACAATTTAGATTTTATCATTTACCTTAAAGTTTACATTCAGATTAACGTTTTAAAAAGCAATTCATATGCTTCAGCAATTTTTTCCGGAAGATATTGTTTTCGAATATTCTCTTTGTCTTTTTGAAACATCTCCGGGTTTTGGAATATATCAATTAAGGCATTTGCCAAAGCATCTGAATCACCAATCGGTACAATTCTTCCCATTTTATGGCGCAGTACTGGTTGTCGTACTCCGGGTAAATCAGAAGCAATAGAAGGTGTACCACAAATCATTGCTTCAACTTGAACGAGACCAAATGCTTCTGTTGAATTAAGGCTTGGAAGGATCAACACATCAATATTGGGATAAAAAAGCGACATTTCATGATGAGATTGTGGACCTAAAAATTGCCAGTTTCCAGATTTTTCCAATTCATGGATGCGGGGTAATAATCCTTCGATGTACTTTTCTTCTCCACGTATATTTTTGTAAGGGCCGGAAAATTGTAACTGGGCATTAGGAAATTTGTTTAATATTTTCGGCATTGCGTCCAAAATCACTTCAATTCCTTTTTCTGTAGCAAACCTGACTGCCATCCCAATCACAGGTGATTTCAATTTTGGATTCGTCTTATCCCGATATGCTTTGACCTCTTTTGTTGTAACTTTTGGCAAATTTACCGGAGGAGAAATAATCTCGAGTTTATTTCGAAATTTTTGTAAAAATTGTGAATGGTCCGCGTAATCCTGGGTGTAAGTAACTATTTTTGATGAAAAGTATGCGGCGATACTATTCATGAACAAAACTGCTTTATTTGCGATGGATGGTATTAATCCAGGTGGCATTAATAAATCACAATGATAGGTAATAACGACCGGTTTGTGATAAATTTTTGCTAATAGAGATATGATTGCTGAATCAAATTGTGGTAAATGAACTTGAACCATATCATGTTCTTTAATCAATTCTGCAGCCAAAGCGCCAAATGTCGGCATTACAACACCTTTGCTGATTTTTAAAAACACGGGAGCTCTGACGATACGAACCTTACCGACGACTTCAATCAAAGGAAGATTTTTCTCATGGCGACTTGTTAGAACTGTTACATCATGACCACGTTCAATAAAAGCATTCGCCAATAATTCTGCGTAAATCGTTAATCCGGAAATATTCGGCCTGAAATATGTTAAAACAATTAGAATCTTCATGATTTATCTCTGAAAAAGATTTAGATTATTATTGACCCAATCAGCTAGTTTTTGAATACCCATATTTACAGGAACTTTCGGATCCCACCCTAAAACAGTATTTGCTTTTCGAATATCGCTTACATATATTCGTTGGTCACCTGGTCTCCAGTCTCCATACTGAACTTTGATTGGACGCTTGAGGATTTCACCTAAAATGGGACCAAACTCAGACCAAACAGACATCGTATTTTTAGGTCCACCGCCGATATTAAAAACATTTCCTTTAGAAATTTCCACTTTTTCAATCACCTGATCATATGCATCTAAAAGGTCATCGATAAATAATAAATCACGAACCTGTTTACCATCTCCATAAATAGAGATGGTCTTATTCAATATCGAAGCAATGATAAACCATGCGACCCATCCCTGGTCCTCAATACCAAATTGTCTTGGGCCGTAAATACAACTCTGACGCAAAACAATCGTTGGTAGGTTATATATTCGCGAATAATCACGAACATATTGATCCCCGCTTCCTTTTGAACAACCATACGGTGAATGAAAATCAAGGCAGCGTTCTTCAGAAATTCCATATGGGAAATCCTGGTAATAATACTGGCTGCTATTTTCATTAACAATTAAATCATCCATTCCACCATAGACCTTGTTGGTCGATGCATAAATTACAACAGGTTGTTTTCCAGAAAGGCGTGCTGCTTCCAAAACATTAAAGGTTCCAATTGCATTAATTTCAAAATCTTCACGAGGATTTTGCACTGAGGTCGTGACTGCAACCTGACCTGCCAAATGCAAGATTACATCTGCATTTTTTGCGGTTTCGGTAATTTTTATCTGATCACGAATATCTTCCTGAATGAATTGAAAAGAGTGTTTTCCAAATTCGCTGTATAACCAGGCTAAATTCTTTTCTGTTCCTTCACGAGAAAGATTATCATAAATTACAACGTCTTCACCACGTATCAATAATCTGTGACAATAATTCGAGCCTATAAATCCTGCACCACCGGTAATCAGATACCGTTTACCCATGATTTTCTCCCGTTAAATCTTTTTCAAGTTGCATTTGTTTCTGATTTAATAAATTCGAAAATAATCCTCGCAACGAATAACCATCTTTCAGTAGAGCGAAGAAACCAATACCAGCAGTCACAATAAATTGAGCTATATGCATTAATAGCGCATAAGCTAATGCAGTATCCTGATCTATTTTAAAAATATTAAGTGCTGCAACGATGGAAGATTCAAAAATACCCAATCCGGCAGGAGCGGAAGGTAAGGCAACACCCAAAGCAAGAACTGTGTTCGTAAAAGCTCCCCACCAAATTTTAGGACTCTCAACTAAAAGAAATAATAAGATCGTGTATTGGATGAAGCTAACTAACCAGGAACCTAAAATTCCTAAAAATCCAACAATCAGTTGAGAAGGACTTTGTAAGGCACGAAAACCTTCCAGCACTGAGCTCAGAAAAGGAAGCATATATTTTTTAAAAAATGGTATCCGGTTCGAAATTTTATCCAGGAAAAAAGAAACTTTTTCAATGTTTTGTGTGACAAAAAAAAGACTACCCAGGCCAATAATTACTGCAGCCAAAATAATCCATGCTAATTGTTTGATCCATTCCATCCCGATTGCATAAGGCAAAAGAATCAAAAGAAATATCGCCAATATAAATAAATCAAATACACGTTCAATAACAATAGTAGATAAAATTTTTCCGGGATTTTCTTTCATGGTTGCTCCCATGAAAACAGCCCTACTAATTTCTCCTAATTTAAATGGAAAAATACTATTGATAAAATAGCCTTCATTCAATTTTAAGAATGTTTGCCAATAGGATGCTTTCTTTCCTAACAAAGCTTTCCATCCGATCGCACGAACAAATAAGAATCCAGATGTAAAAATCAGCATTAAAAAGAAATAGAATATGTTAGTTTTTCGTAGTATTTGAAAAGAATTTCCAATATCTACAAATCTTGTTAAAGCAAAAATTGCTATGCCACTAATTAATAAGCCGGGAAGCCAGCGTAAAAGGTTTTTAGAATTCGATTGTGCGGAAACATGATCGCTTTTCAATCGCCCTCCAGGCGTAAAACAGCCATGAAAGCTTCCTGTGGAATCTCCACATTCCCAACCATCTTCATGCGCCGTTTGCCTCGTTTTTGTTTTTCAAGCAATTTCTTTTTACGTGAAATATCGCCACCATAACATTTTGCTAAAACATCTTTACGTAATGCCTTTACGTTTGCCCGGGAAATTATTCGGCCATTGGAAGAAGCCTGAATTGCAACATCATATAGTTGTCTGGGTATAAGCTCTTTTAATTTCGTAACCAAAGCCTGACCTTTATGGTAAGCATTTTCCTTATGAACAATTGTTGCAAGTGCATCTACTGGTTCCCCACCAACTAAAACTTCTAATTTCACCAGCTCTTCAGGTCGATAATTCTCAAACGAATAATCCATCGAAGCATAACCCCGTGTCCGGGATTTTAAATCATCAAAGAAATTAATTATTAATTCTGATAAAGGAATTTCAAGATTCAACTGAACGCGACTACTGGATGGGTAATCCTGGTCTTTAAAGATTCCTCTGTGTTTTCGAACCAGATCCATGATTGTGCCATAATACTCAGTTGGTGAAATGATCTGAAGTTTCATCCAGGGTTCACGAATTTCTGTAAAATCCCCATCTTCCGGAAGCATTGCAGGTGAATCTATCCGAATTAATTCGCCGTTTTTGAGCAAGACTTCATATTCCACGGAGGGAGCTGTCACTACAATATCTAACTCATATTCTCTTTCAATACGTTCCTGAATAATCTCCATGTGAAAAAGTCCAAGAAAACCGCATCGAAACCCAAAATTTAACGCCTGAGAAGTCTCCGGGACAAAATCAAGTGAAGCATCATTTAATTGCAATTTGTCTAATGCTTCACGTAAATCCGGGTAATCTTCTCCGTCGACGGGATAGATTCCAGCAAAAACCATAGGTTTTGGATGATGATAACCTGCTAAGGCTTCGGTAGCCGGGTTCTTTGTTAGCGTAATCGTATCGCCAACCCTGCATTCGCCTACTGATTTTAAACCGGTTGCAATATATCCAACTTCTCCATCCACAAGCTTGGATATCATTCGCATATCAGGGGAAAACACGCCTAATTCCACTGGCCGTAAATCCATGCCGTTTGACATGATTCGAATGTAATCCGTGGCTTCCATTTCACCTTCCATAATACGAATATATGCCACGACCCCCTTATATGAATCGTAATGAGAGTCAAAAATTAAAGCGCGCATCGGTAGGTTATTCTTGCTTTTGGGCGAAGGAACTGTTTTTACAACGGCTTCTAATATCTTTTCGACATTAAGTCCACTTTTAGCTGAAATTTGTATGATGCTTTCTTTCGGGATCCCTAATAGATTAGATATTTCTTCAGCAACTTCATCTGGTCTGGCAGATGGCAAGTCTATCTTATTGATCACTGGCAAAATGACCAGGTCTGATTCAAGTGCTAAATATAAATTTGCCAATGTCTGTGCTTCAATTCCTTGGGAAGCATCAACAACAAGTAACGCACCTTCGCATGCTAATAAAGCCCTGCTTACTTCATAATTAAAATCTACATGACCCGGGGTATCGATTAAGTTCATCTCATATGAATTTCCATCATCAGCATCATAGTACATTCGTACCGCCGAGGCTTTGATCGTGACCCCTTTTTCTCGTTCCAGATCCATCGTATCGAGAATTTGTTCTTTCATATCCCGATCTGAAATCGTATGAGTTAACTGCAAAAGACGATCAGCTAAGGTAGATTTACCATGATCCACATGGGCAATAATACAAAAATTCCGGATAAATTCTCTGTTCATAAGCGTATGAAGTATACCTCAGAAAAAAAATTCTCCCAAAAAAATTATTCATTAATCTGGATATCTTCTTTAAAAATCGAAGAGATTAAGGTTTCAATTTCTTGTTTAGATGTTTGGGTGGTTTTCACCTTTTGCAGCAAGGATAAAAATTCAATATTACCTTTAGGTCCTTTTATTGGTGATTCCATCAAACCTTTGATCTCAAAACCTAATTCATTAGCGAAGGTAAGTGTTTCAAAACAAATTTTTCTATGGATTAAAGGATCCCGGATCACACCACTTCCTTTGGCAGCCTCTTGTTTCCCAGCCTCAAATTGTGGCTTAATCAATACGATTACGTGTCCACCTTCACTGATCCAACTAAAAACCCCTGGCAGTAATGTTTTTAAAGAAATAAATGAAGCATCGATAGTCACAAAGTCGATTGGATCCGGAAAAGAAGTAAGATAGCGGGCATTCATTCTTTCCATAACAACTACTCTTGGATCCGTGCGCAATTTCCAATGCAAAATCCCGTAACCCACATCCACAGCATAGACTCGCTTTGCCCCATATTGCAACATACAATCTGTAAATCCGCCTGTGGAGGAACCAAGGTCAGCACATATTTTTCCATCCAGGTTTTCAAAACCGAATTTCAAGAGTGCCGGCTCTAATTTTTCTCCCCCTCTCGACACAAACTTCGGTCCGGATTGCACAAGGATTTTGGATTCAATACTTACTTTAGTGGATGGCTTATCAATTATCTGCCCATCAACAAGCACATTTCCTGCCATAATGATTTTTTGAGCCAAACTTCGCGAATCGACAAGTCTGCGGTCAATTAATAAAATATCAATTCGCTCTTTTTTCATTTTAAGATTTTACCTTATCTTCGTTATAATCCGTTATTCCAGATGTCGAATTTAACATTTTAAAAAAGACTTATGATAATATAATTTCATGCTCAAAGCGATCATAAAGGAACTTCGAATTCACCAGTGGGTGAAGAATTTATTTGTTTTAATTCCATTAGTATTTGACCGCCAATTATTAATTCCTGCATCATTTCTGAAGTCATTTCTTGGTTTTTTCCTCTTTTGTTTTGTGTCGTCGAGCGTCTATATCATCAACGATATTATGGACATCGAGGCGGATAGAAAACATCCAAAGAAGAAGAATCGACCAATTGCATCCGGAAGAATTTCTATCAAATTTGCCTGGGGACTTGCCATTTTTTTGATCATCAGCTCGATCATTATCAGTTTTTTTCTATCCCCGCTTTTTGCCTCAATCATAGTTATTTATTTCTTAATCATGTTGGCTTATTCGACTAAGTTAAAACATCAGGCCTTGATAGACGTAATGATTATTGCTGCTGGTTTTGTTCTTCGAGTTGCAGCCGGTGTTTCTTTGATTGTTGTGGAACGCTTTTCACCCTGGTTATATGTGGTAACAACGTTATTTGCACTCTTTTTAGGATTAGGCAAAAGAAGAGGAGAATTAGCGACACTTCATAATGGAGACTTTAGTCAACGAAAAGTTCTCGATGGATACACGATTCCTTTATTGGATCAATTAATTACCATTGTTTCAGCTACTACGATTGTGTCATATAGCCTTTATACGTTTTCAGCACCAAATTTACCTGATAACCATGCCATGATGCTGACTATACCTTTTGCATTGTATGGAATTTTCAGATACATTTACCTGATTCAAGTTAAGAATGAAGGCAGTGCACCAGATGAACTTGTTTTAATTGACCGTCCTTTGCAAATAACTTTTTTGCTTTTTGTATTATCCGTTTTAATCATTTTTTATTTTTTCTAAATAAATTATGCCTGCAATATCTGTACGTGCACCCGCAAAATCAATTTTGGTTGGTGAACATGCAGTTGTTTACAACCGACCTGCAATTGCATTCCCGATAAATCAGCTTCAAGCAAAAACAACAATAACTGCCAATGTTATTGGAAACCCGGATGAAATTGATTTTCATGCTCCGGATATTAATTTCCATGAAAAATTTTCCGACCTTCCGAAGGATCACCCTTATAAAATTGCGGTATCCATAATCAAAAAGGAAGCCTGTATAGATCATTATCCCTCTTGCAGTGTCCAAATCAATTCAAAGATACCAATTGCATCCGGGATGGGATCCAGCGCGGCGATCGCAGTTGCAATCATAAAAGGGTTGAGTCAATTTATCGGCCTTAGTTTATCCAAGCAAAGATTGGCTGATTTAGCATATCAATTGGAATTGCATTATCACGGCACACCTTCCGGTATTGACAATACCGTGATCGCATTTAATCAGCCAATTTTGTTCAACAAGGAGAAAGGGTTTCATGCAATATTCCCTAAGTCGGATCTCACAATATTGATTGCAAATAGTGGGATTCAAGGGAATACCAAAGAAGCTGTAATGGGAGTAAGGGCAAAGTGGGAAATTAACCAAAAAAAAATTGAAGCAATATTTGACCGTATTGGACAACTTGTATTAAATGCAGAAATTGCAATTAATACCGGTGATGCGATCAATTTGGGAATAATAATGAGTGAGAATCACCAACTCTTGACTGAAATTGGTGTTTCTATTCCTCAACTTGATACAATGGTGGAAATCGCCCTTTCAACCGGTGCGTATGGTGCAAAACTTAGTGGTGGTGGATTGGGTGGAAATATGATTGCCTTAGCCCCACCAAATTTATTAAAGAATATTGCAGAAAATTTACAAAAAGTCGGGATCGATCAGATTTTATTCGAAAAAATTTACAAGGCAGATAATGAATAAATTAATATTTCTAAAATGGGGTGGTTCGCTTATCACCGATAAAAGCAGTCCATTAACTCCCAACAACGAAATCATTCACTCACTTTGTGAAGATTTTTCGAAATTAATCAAAAATCATCCCAATACCAAATTCATCCTCGGTCATGGTTCCGGTTCATTTGGCCATTATGTGGCAAATAAATATGGAACAAAAAATGGTATAAGATCACAACAACAATGGGAAGGATTTCTTGAAGTCTGGAGTGCAGTAAGAAGGTTAAATGAAATTGTTATTCAATCATTGCAGGATTTTAACATCCCTTGTCTGGCAATTCCACCTTCCGTAACCTTCATTGCAAAAAATGGGAAACCGACTGTTTTTTTTCATCAACCTTTCCAACATGCCCTCGACGCTCATATGATCCCTGTTGTCTTTGGTGATGTAGTTTTTGATTCAGAAATCAAAGGGACTATATTATCTACTGAGGATATATTTTTTCATTTAGCACACCAATTCCAACCGGATCTAATTTTACTGGCAGGTATTGAAAAAGGAATTTATGCCGATTTCCCCGATAAAAACCAATTGATATCAAGAATTACACCATCAAATTTTCTTGATATAAGAAATTCAATTGGTGGATCAAATAACGTTGATGTTACCGGTGGAATGCTTGGAAAAGTTGAGACGATGCTTGGACTAGTCAATGAACTCCCGGAATTAAAAATCGCTATTTTTTCTTCAGAACAAAAAGGGAATATGGAAAAGGCAATTAATGGTCAAGAAATTGGAACATGGATCCAACAAGAACAGGAGCTGAAATGACAATTTATAACCTGGAAATGTTAGAAAGTATTGAAGATAAAATATTAGCGCCGTACGGAATTCATAGTAAAAATTCCAAAGGCCGCTTATTTCCTGATCATGAACCCGATTATCGAACTAAATTTCAAAGGGATAGAGATCGCATTATTCATACATCTGCATTTCGCCGCTTAGAGTATAAAACCCAGGTATTTATCAATTATGAAGGTGACCATTATCGAACACGATTAACACATACCCTTGAAGTTACCCAAATAGGACGGACAATTGCACGCGCTTTAGGCGCAAATGAAGATCTCGTAGAAGCAATTTGCCTGGCTCATGATCTCGGTCATTCTCCATTTGGTCATTCTGGTGAAACTACATTGAACCGTTTATTAATGGATGCTGGTGGTTTTGACCATAACAAGCAATCGTTCAGAATAGTTACAAAATTAGAAAAAAGATATTCAGATTTTCCAGGATTAAATCTTTCCTGGGAGGTTCTCGAAGGTATCGTCAAACATGAATCTGAATATGATATTGCAGATGCGAAGGACTTTGACCCTGATTTACGTGGTCATGTTGAAGCACAAATTGCAAATGTGGCAGATGAACTCGCATATACTGCTCACGATCTGGATGATGGTTTACGGTCCGGTCTCATTTATCCTGAAATGCTATCCGGAATTGAGCTTTGGGAAATATTAAGTGAAGAGTCAAATTACCGAACTGGTCCCCTTGATGACTTGACGCGACATACAATGATCAGAAAACTTATCGGTATGGAAATAAATGATGTTTTGGAAACTGCCAATAAAACTTTACTTGAAAATAACGTGCGTTCCGTAGATCAGGTTCAAAAATTGCCGTTTAATGTTGTTGTTTTCAGTGAAGATATGATACGGCGAAATCGAAAGTTAAAAGACTTCCTTTATTCAAATCTATACCGGAATTACCGTGTTCAAAGAATGTCAGTTAAAGCGGATCGAATTCTTAGCGAATTGTTTACTTTATATTTGGATGAGCCTACCATCTTACCAAAGCATGTTTTGTTAAAAGTTGATGATAAAGATATAAAAAGAGTGATTTGTGACTATATTGCCGGTATGACCGATCGATATGCAATTGATGAATATAAAAAGCTGTTTGATCCAACAATATTACCGTGATAAAATTTTTATTCATAATTGACAAAATAGAATGGACAGGAAAAAATGGCTGATACATCATATTTAACTGCCGAAGGCCTAGAAAAACTTCAAAAAGAATTAATTCAATTGAAAGGTACTGCCAGAGAGGATCTTTCACGAAGATTGCGTGAAGCAATTCAAATGGGAGATTTATCTGAAAACGCAGATTATATTCAGGCAAAAGAAGATCAAGGATTTCTTGAAGGAAGAATTCAGGAATTAGAACAACTACTCAATAATGTTGTTCTGATTGATGACAAGAAAAAATCCAAAGGCTCTGTAGATATTGGATCTACCATTACAGTACAGGAATCCACCTATCCCGAAGAAATTTACTTTCTCGTTGGTCCAAAAGAAGCAGATCCTGCGAATGGTCGGATTTCTTATGAATCACCAATAGGTAAAGGATTAATTGGCCATAAGGTCGGGGATGAAATCTTCATCGAAACTCCCGGGGGATCAATTCGGTTAACGATAAAGAAAATAGATTAAATAAAAAAAGACGAGATTTTCGAAAATCTCGTCTTTTTTTTACCTTATGATTTTGGCCAAACAGCCAGTTCAAGTGTTACACGATCAATGAAACTACCTTCAGGTAAAGCCCCCTGCCCATAATTCATATCAACCACGCGAGCTTCTAATGTTAAAGTCGCTGTTTCAAGAACTACTTTCCCTCCTGGTTGAATTAACAAGGGTTCCCCTTTTGATGCTAATCTTTGAGAAATAGCAGGATCGTCAAATGCATATTGACTCATCAGGACTTTTGTAATTGTTTGAATATCATTTTTGTCGAATAACCAAACTTCAAAAGCAGTGACCTTTTTGGGTTCACCAACGCCAATTGTTTCGGATATACCTACACCACATTCACCTAAGAATTCGCCGGAAGGAGAATCGACACTGAATGAATCATCATATAAATCGTCACCAGTCACATAAGTACTCATAAATTGTGCAATTGGAGGTTCCTGGCCAAATTCTTCATAATTCATAGATACGGCCGTTTGATCCATTTGCTGTGATTGACCGGTAAATTGAGTTCTCATTGGAGTGTTGCCAGCCTTTTTATTCCGGAAGAAAAATAGATAAACCAAAGCGCCGCCGATAAGTAATGTGACAAGACACAACACGCCAACCAGAACAAATGAGTTGTTTCCCTTTGGTTCTTCTTCAATTTCGGGATTAACACCATTTTCCACTGGTAACGGAACACTTACAGCACCTAAAGCTGCTTTAAATTGGTCAATTTCACCGGATGTCAAACCACAATCTCCCGGGAGAATGGAATTCAATTTGTTTTCACTCACTTCACCCAGTCCTTCGAGCCTGGACTTTGCCGTAATAGCATCCCCTGATTTGGAAAAGGACTCAGCGATCATACAAAAATAATCATTTTTGATATCAGTCCGGAGATAGGATGGATCGGCATCTTTCCATTGAACAGGCATAAGTCCCCAGCCAAGGACTGGAAGACCAATAATCAAACCGATAATAAATCCAATAGCTGCAGTAATAAGTGGCTTTTTGATTAATTCCTGGATCTTATCCATATTTCATCTCCTAAAAGTTGCACGATTTAAACCAAATTCGTTACATTTATTGTAGAACAAAGCTACTATTGATGCAACTAAAATC
>CAZPIM010000007.1:0-23575 GCA_964586385.1 uncultured Anaerolineaceae bacterium | reverse complement strand
CGAATGACGAGATCTCCTTTTTTACATTCAGGACAAGTCACATCAATTTTTTCTAAAATTGGTTCGGTGTAACGACATGTCGGAAAATTGTCACAACTGATAAATTTACCAAACCTTCCAAATCGAATAACCAGATCGTGCCCACAACGGGGACAGTCTCTACCAATATGCTCTAATTCTGTTTTTGTTTCAGGCATTTCCAATTTGGCTTTTTCGACCTGTGGGGAAAATCGAACATAAAATTCTCCAATAATATCTTCCCAAACCTTTTCCCCTGAAGCGACCAGATCAAGATTTGATTCCATTCGGGCAGTAAAATTCGGATCAACAACTTCATTAAAATGATCAACTAACAGGTCATTTACAATAAACCCAGTCTCCGTGGGTACCAACCTTTTTTTATCGCGATCTACATATCCTCGTTCCTGGATTGTCGATAAAATCGGTGCATAGGTTGATGGTCTGCCGATACCATATTCTTCCAGCATTTGGACGAGTGATGCTTCTGTAAACCGGGGGGGAGGTACAGTGAAATGCTGTTCAGGAATAATTCGTATCAATGAAAGCATTTGACCATCCTGAAGATTTGCTGGTAATAAAACATCATCTCCGTTACCATTCAACTTGTCTTCATCTTTTGCTTCTTCATAAACAACCAAGAATCCAGGGAACCGTAATGTAGACCCTGAAGCTCGAAAATCGTAGTTATGTTCTTTTCCCTTCGCCAGGATTTCAAGCGTCAAAGTATCAAAAATGGCTGCAGCCATTTGAGATGCCACAAATCGTTTCCAAATTAATTGATAAAGTTTAAACTGGTCTGTTTTTAATTTGCTTTTTATTTCTTCCGGTGTTCTAAATACCGAAGTGGGGCGAATTGCTTCATGAGCTTCCTGAGCGTTCAGTGCTCTGGTCTTATGTTGCACTGCTTCATCTGGGAGAAATTCTTTCCCGAATTTTGATGATACGAATTTACGCGTATCTGCCTGGGCAATTTCTGAAACACTTACTGAATCGGTTCTCATATAAGTAATTAAACCGGTACTTCCACCATCACCTACGTCCAGTCCTTCATACAATTGCTGCGCGAGTGCCATTGTTCTTCTTGCAGTAAACCCGAGTTTTCGAAATGATTCTTGTTGTAATGAGCTTGTAATAAAAGGGGCAGGTGACTTTCGCCTTCTTTCTCCTTTTTTTACTTTAGATAACTGATAATCAGATTCTTCTAAATCAGATAAGTATTTTTCTACTTGTTTTTGATTACTTAAATCTGGATCAACAGAATCAATCTTAAACAATTTTGCCATAAATGATTTTTTAGAATCGAGAGTTTTTAATTCAGCTTCGACTGTCCAATATTCAACCGGATTAAAATCATCAATCTCGCGTTCTCTTTCAACAATTATTCGCAAAGCAACAGATTGCACTCGGCCAGCGGATAATCGTGAACGAACTTTTTGCCATAGTAATGGGCTTAAGCTGTATCCTACGAGTCTGTCTAAAATTCTTCTTGCTTGTTGTGCATTTACCAGATCAAGATTGATGTTTCTGGGTTCACGAAACGCTGCCTCAATGGCAGGTTTGGTTATTTCATGAAAAACAACCCTCTGAACGCGTTCCGGATCAATTTCAGCTGCCTGTTGTAAATGCCATGCTATTGCTTCTCCTTCGCGATCAGGATCAGTTGCCAGAAAAATATGTTCGGCAGTTTTTGCAAGTTGCTTCAATTCCTTTACTAAAGGCCGCTTTTCATTTGGTACTCGGTATTTTGGTTGGAACCGATTGTCAACATCTACAGAAAGTTCAGATTTAAGTAAATCTCTAACATGTCCAATAGAAGCACGTACTTTATATTGATTTCCCAGAAATCGTTGAACTGTTTTCGCTTTTGCCGGCGATTCGACAATAACCAATTTACCTTCTCTTTTTGGCTCTCTTTTAATAGATTTCGGAGAAGGTAATTTCTCATGTTCTTCTGTTTTTCCTGTGCGATATAAAACGGTATTACATACCGGGCATAAACCTTTTGTCACCGGTGCACCAATTTTATTGAATGCTGCCACCGGTTCTTTTATCTCTCTCTTTAATTTACACTTGACACAATAAGCTTCCAAAACGTATCCTCCTACAGGTAATCCGCCATACCATTATCATTGAGATATTTAACAATCGTTTTGACTTCCTGGGCTTTTTCCCGCGTGCAAACCAAGATCGTATTTCCAACTTCAACAATAATGATATTTTCCAGACCAATTGTAGCGATAAGTTTGTCTGGAGTTTGCGAGTATACCAGAGAATTTTTAGTTTCAATATTAATATGGTTTTGGCCAATCAAAATATTGCCATTCCCATTACTTAAAATCACATCAAAAAGCGATTCCCAACTACCAACATCATTCCAGTTCAATTCTAGCGCCGGTAGTACAACAACATTCTTCGCGTTTTCCATGATTCCATAATCAATCGTTTCTGGTTTTATTTTATTCCATTCATGATTGATAATTTCTTGTAACTTGTTGTTTATTAATCCTGTTTTTATCTCTTGTAATATTGTGAATAACTCAGGCATTTGCTGTCGGAATTCGTTCAAAATGACACTCGATTTCCAGATAAACATCCCGGAATTCCAAAGATGATCACCACTTTCGATCATTGATTTTGCAATCTCCAATTGTGGTTTTTCTTTGAATTTTTTCACCCGAAATGCAGATATACCATCAATTTCATTACCTGACTGGTCATGTTGAATATATCCAAATCCTGTTGAAGGATAAGTAGGTTGGATACCGAGTGTTACCAAAAAATCTTTCTCAGCAATTGCATAACCGTTCTTTAATAAAGAGTGAAATTCATTGATATTTTGGATAAAATGATCGGCTGTCAAAACAGCCATAATAGAATCCGGAAAATGATAATTAAGATAGGTTGCAGCATAGCCAACAACCGAAGCCGTACCCTTTGGAAATGGTTCAATTAAGTAATTAGATTTTGGAATTTCAGGCACTAATTTGCTTAAAAGCTCCACCTGATCTGCAACCGTTACAACAAAAATATGATTATAAGGGAAAAGACCTTTGAGACGGTCAACTGACATTTGGAAGAGGGTTGTTTCACCTGTGAATTTTACAACTTGCTTGGGAGTTCTTTTTCTGGATAATGGCCACAATCTCGTTCCACCACCACCCGCCATAATAACAGCATAATAATTGTTTTCTTCATTCATGCAAAATAATCCCCATTTTTTTCTTGAATAGATATATATTTCATTCCCCCAATTTGCTTAGCTGCACCTTTAATTTCTAACATGGTTAAATACGCAGAAACCTGTGATACTGGCATTTGACTTAACTGCGTTATTTCATCTACATGCAAAGGTTCATGTGACAACAGATCCTTTATCTTTTGTTCAAACATATCTAAAGGTAAGGATTTTTGTAATTCTTTTCGTTCTTGAATTAACTCCACCTGTAAATCCTGCAATAAGTCTCGTATATCAATTAATGGTTTCGCCCCCTGTTGAATTAACCGGTTTGTACCTTTACTTTGGGGAGAATATATTGAACCTGGTAATGCATAAACATCTCTGCCTTGATCAGCTGCAAATTCAGCGGTTATTAAAGCGCCACTTTGCTCTCCGGCTTCGATTACGATTGTTGCCCGGGATAATCCGGATATGATCCGATTGCGTGGTGGAAAATTACCGCTGTCAGGTGCAGTACCTGGCGCATAATCACTGATAATTGCCCCATTTTCGCTGATATTATCTGCCAGGAGTTTATGCTCAGATGGATAAATCCGGTCAACTCCACTTCCTAAAACAGCAAAAGTTCTTCCTCCTGCATCTAAAGCAGATCGATGTGCAATTGCATCAATACCCCTGGCTAATCCACTAATAACCGTAATTTTGTGTTCTGCTAACGTTCGGGCAAATTCCTCTGTTGCCTGACGGCCATAATGGGTTAATTTCCGGGTGCCGACAATTGCAATTGCCCATTCGTCCTCTAAAGTAATTTCACCTTTAAAATAAATAACTGGAGGTGGTTGACTGATCTCAGCCAATAACCTTGGATACAAACTATCATCTCTCGTAATAACTTTAATATTTTGCGAGAGAATTTTTTGATAATATTTTTCCAGATCAACTTGTTTTCTGAGTTGAATAACACGATCACAAATTTTTGGATTTAATCCTGTTTCACACAAGGATTGATAAGGTGCATTCCAGGCGCGTTCCAAATCTCCAAAATATTCCTGGAGAGCCTGCATTCTCACTGCACCAATACCTTTAACCAGGCTAAATCCCACCCAAAAGATCTTTGAATCCATTTTTCAGTCCTGATTAAAATAGTCTAAAAGTCTCACCACCATGATTTTATTCTTAATGTCAATTTTTACCAGGTTTTGTTTTATTGCCGGGATTAATTCTTCTTTTCCATTTGAGTTGATAATAACATAGACGTCATTTGCTCCGGTTTCTAGAATTTCTTTTAACATGCCAACTTTCTGGCCGGTTTCAGTTATGACTTCTAAACCCAACAATTGATGATGGTAATATTCCCCATCTGGCAGCGGAGGTAAGGAATCTGTTCTCACAAAAACAAGTGCGTTGGTTAATTTCTCTAAATCTTCTATTTGATTAATGTTTTCGAACTTAAGCAATAACCCTTTGTTATGATGTCTCGCCTGTTCAATTTTATAAGGAGAATAATTTTTTCCGACAAAAACAATTTTTCCGTGACTGATTCGCTCAGGAAAATCAGTGGTCAAATACATTAATATTTCACCTTGTAATCCATGCGATCTTCCTAACTGACCAATAGTCAAGTATACAGGCTCGTCAAATGTTGACGAGCCTGTATTATTTAATTCTTGATCTGGATTAACCGTATTGCGCTTACTCATCGAGGTTCAACAACGTCTAAAGTTGCTTGTTTACCTTCCCTGGCTGCAGCAACTCTTAATAACACTCTCATTGAATTAGCAACACGGCCACTTTTTCCAATAACCCTTCCCATATCTTCTTTGGCAACGCGTAATTCAATGCGGTTTTTGCCAGCACTACGTTCTTGTTGAACTAGAACTTGTTCCGGGTCATCAACCAACGATCGTGCAATATATTCAATCAATTCTTTCACGGTCTTTCCTTTCTTAATCAATGTGAAGGATTTATCGCTTGAAAACGAAAAAAAGCCTGCCGTGGAGCAAATACTATGATCGGTTTTTTAATATTTCAGCAGATTCAGCTAATAAAGTTTCTAACGCTTCACCTTTTTTAAGACGTTCAAATCGATCTAAGACACCAACACTTTTGAATAATTGAGCAACACTTTCGCTTGGTTGTGCACCATTTTTCATCCAGTGATAAACTCTTTCTTCTTCCAGCTTTATAGAAAAAGGATCGGTTCTTGGGTTATAAAAACCAACATTTTCAATGAAACGACCATCACGTGGGCTTTCTTTCTCTGCCACAATAATACGATAACTGGGTTGTCCTTTTAAGCCAATACGGCGCAATCTAATGCGAACCATTTATTATTTCTCCTGTCTTTACCTTAATTATTTTTATTTTACCTTATTATTAATGAACTTGCTTGCCTATTTACCAACATGAGGGACGCTGAAGGAAGCGTTATCTGTCGGTTCTGGCATACATCAACCGAATAGACGTGGCAGACCACGCCCACCGGATTTTTGAAAAGTTTTCATAAGTTTCTTTATATCACGAAATTGCTTGATTAGTCGATTGACATCTTGTACTTCCGTACCCGATCCGAATGCAATTCTCCTTCTACGAGAGGCATTCAAAAGATCAGGATTTCTTCTCTCTACTTTTGTCATAGAATTAATGATGGCTTCAGTCTGCTTCAATTGATTTTCTGCTTCTTTAGGGTTTACATTCTTTGCAACCTGCCCAATATTTCCTGGCATCATTTCTAAAATTTGTGCCATTGAACCCATTTTTTTAATTTGCTTCAATTGACTGAGAAAATCCTCAAGCGTGAACTCCCCGCTCATTAATTTTTCAGCTTGTTTTTGGGCTTCCTGTTGGTCGAATGCACTTTCTGCTTTTTCAATTAATCCTATTACATCGCCCATCCCGAGAATTCTTGAAGAGAGTCGGGCAGGATCATAAGCCTCCAGAGCATCTACACCTTCACCGGTACTAAGAAATTTGATCGGAACACCTGTCACGCTTCGGATCGATATGGCTGCTCCACCACGTGAATCACCATCCATTTTCGCCAAAACTAATCCGGTTATCGCAACCGAATCTCGGAATCCTTCCGCAACATGAAGTGCTTCCTGACCAATCATCGAATCAACAACTAATAGAATTTCCACCGCATTTACTTTTTTATGGATTGCTCGTAATTCATCCATCAACATTTGATCAAGTTGAGAACGCCCGGCAGTGTCAATGATGACAACTGAAAAGCCACCTTTTTGGGCATACTTAACAGCTTCATCACTCACTTCAGGTGGTTTTTTATCTTGAATTGTGAAAACAGGAACATCAATTCTTTCACCCAAAGTTTGTAATTGTTTGATTGCTGCGGGTCTGTATGGATCTGCGGCAACTAACAACACGCGCTCGCCCTGGGTTCTTAACTTCCTGGCCAGTTTTGCAGAAGCTGTCGTTTTTCCGGAACCTTGCAAACCAACCATCATTATGACGTATGGCTTTTGACCGGTAAGGTTGATTCTGGCAGGTTCACCTAATGTAGTGATTAACTCTTCATTTACAATCTTAATCACTTGCTGACCAGGGTTTAAAGCTTTTGATACTTCATGCCCAACAGCCCGTTCGCGCACACGATTAATGAAATTTTTTGTGACGCTGTAGTGAACATCCGCTTCTAATAGAGCAAGGCGAACTTCACGCATTGCAACATCAACATCAGCCTCAGAGAGTTTTCCTCTTCGACGTAATTGTTTAAAAACATCTTCTAACCGATTTGTAAGATTTTCGAACATACGCTTCCAAATTTAAATAGACCCGCTATGGGCAATCCTGCGCCGGAAATTTTAGCTTGATCATGTTAAAAGGTCAAGTAATTATAGAATTTTTATAAATATGAATTTTTTTATATCCTTTTTAAATTCCATGTAAGTAGTACCCTGAATAGTTATGTTTATTTACTATTTATTTACCCGTAACTAATAATTCATCAAGGGGTTACAAAATGCGTAAAAAAATTCAAAAATGGAGATAACATGACCAAAGTAATGGTTGTTACAGACAGTACAGCTTATATTCCGCAAGACATTTTATTTGGCTTACCAATACGGGTTGTACCCCTCCAGGTTATTTGGGGTGAAGAACAATTCAGGGATGGCATAGATATATCACCGAGTGAATTTTATGAAAGATTAAAACACGCTGAAGTAATGCCAAGTACATCACAAACTACTCCAGCCACTTTTAAGGCACTATACCAGGAATTATCTGAACAAGATTATGACATTATCAGCATTCATATTTCTGAAAAATTATCAGGAACCATCGATTCTGCAATACAGGCAAGGGAGATGTTAGAACTCAAAAATATTGAAATTTTTGACTCCGAAGCATCCGGAATGGCGCTGGGATTTCAGGCTTTAGCTGTTGCAAGGGCAGCCAATAATGGCGCTTCATTAAAAGATTGTTTGAAAATAGCCGAAAAAGCGCGGGAGCACACAGGAATTCTCTTTGCAGTAAAAACATTAGAGTTTTTACGCAGAGGCGGACGAATCGGAGGAGCAGCTGCTTTAGTTGGTACTATGTTAAATATGAAACCAATTCTGGCACTTCGAGATGGCAAGATTGAATCAGTGGATAAAGTAAGAACGATGAACAAAGCCCTGGACAAGGTGATAGAAATGCTCGTAACAAAAGTTCAGGACCATCACCCAATCCGTATTTCCATCCAACATGCAAATGCTTATGCAGAAGCTGAATTGTTACTGGAAAAAGTAAAAACCAGATTTCCGGATGGGAAATTAACGGAAACGATGATCTCTGATGTCAGTCCTGCAATCGGTACACATACCGGACCAGGTCTCCTCGGCATATCTTATATGTATGGCATGTAAATTCCACAAATTTAATTGTTGAATTAATATCAATTCAACAAAATATACAATTTCGAAGAGGTTGATCATTAGGTCAACCTCTTTTGACAATAATCCTCGCTTTCTATGACAGAGTTCTTAACCCCATCCTGATCAGCCATATAATTTCTAAAAACTGGCTAAAATTACAGTATCAAAATTTCCATAAAGAGGACAAATGAAGAATTTCGCATCCATTGGTGTTCAAGTTCCGGAGATCGTTCTTCCGAATAATAATATCGACTATCAAAAATGGGCAGTCATAGCTTGTGATCAATTCACTTCGCAACCTGAATATTGGGAAGCGGTGGAAAAATTCGTCGGGGATTCGCCCTCTACACTCAATTTGGTACTTCCGGAAGTGTTTTTAGAAAAAAAAGATATAGATAAGCGGATAGAAAAAACACTGAAAAATATGATCGCTTATAGTACTAATGGTGTTTTCGATATATTCGAAGGATTTATCCTGGTCGAACGTCAAGTTTCTGGAAAAACCCGTTATGGATTGATGTTGGCATTGGATCTTGAACAATATGATTTTAATAAAGGATCCCAAACATTAATCCGGGCGACAGAAGGAACAATCATTGAACGGCTCCCACCAAGGATAAAAATCAGGGAAAATGCTTCACTCGAATTTCCTCATATTCTTGTACTCATCGATGATCCACAAAAAACTGTTCTCGAACCGATCGTTGCTATGAAAAATGAGCTTACTTTGTTATATGATTTCGACCTGATGGAAGCCAGTGGTCACATCAAAGGATTCGCAGTCAATCGTGAAGAACAAGAAATAAGAGTGATAAAGGCACTCGAAAAACTAGCAGAAAAAGAAGTTTTCTATAAAAAGTATGGTTTGTCAGTCAAAGACCATTTTGATGTACTACTATTCGCCATGGGTGACGGCAACCATTCGTTAGCGACTGCAAAAGCAATTTGGGAGAAAAATAAAAATATCGTTGGCATGGAACATCCTTCCAGATATGCATTAGTTGAAATTGAAAATATACATGATGAAGGTCTCGAATTTGAACCAATTCACCGTGTAGTTTTTAATTTAAAATGTGATCCACTGGAAGCAATGAAAGATTATTGGAATGATGCTTTTGAGATACAAACGAATCTCAAAAAAGAAGAAATGATTAATTTAGTTGATTCCAAACAGGAAAAGCAACATAAATTTGGATTTATTTTTAATAACACTATTTCAGTGATCTCAATCACCAAACCTGAATGCAATTTGGCAGTTGGGGAATTACAAAGATTTTTGGATCAATGGATTTGTCTGCCAAATGCAGAAAAAATTGATTATGTCCATGGCGCAGACATCACAGTCGAACTCGGCAACCGCCCCGGAAATTGTGGTTTTTATTTACCACCAATGGAAAAAAATGATCTTTTTAAAACCGTCATCATCGATGGTGCGCTTCCACGTAAGACTTTTTCTATGGGCGAAGCAAAAGAAAAAAGATTTTATCTGGAAGGAAGGAAAATCATCTAAACGATCAAATCGATCAGTACTAATTAAAATTTTAAGATAAGATATCATAGTAAAGGATAAATTTATGATATCAGGTCATTTTCTTAAAAACCAAAGATTCGGTTTAGACCCTTTAGATGTTCGAATTCTGGAAATTGTAGCCAAACCCTGGTCAGATTGGACCAGGATTACTTTTCAAATTCGTATTTTGCCTTTTCGGCTGGCTCCTACATTGGATTTATCGATAACGGACGATAATGACCAGGTCATTTCTGAAGTAACGATCATTGAGACTCCGGACAATGAAATCGAATTTACCATGCATATCCCCAAAAATGAGATTAACAATCGCATGAAATTGAGTGCCATATTAAAATATGAAGAATATGGCCAAATTGATTTTCAATCCAAATGCATCAATCCTTAAATCCCAAAAATACTTGAAAAATAAAATTCAATTATCGTTTTTTATGATTTTTCTATGTGGTTTTTTTACTGCTTGTACTCAACCAACATCTGTCAGCCCGACAATAGGCAAACACGCAACATCTACCAGGACTATTACACCAACAACTTTTTTACAACCTACTTTTTCAACAAAACCGGTGTCAAATTTAACACCAACTTTTTCCTCCAACGTAGTAAATCCGGATTCAACTTCAATTAAATTTACTCCAAATTCTCCTCTTGAATCAATTGATGTAGAAGAACTCGGCAATATCGTCTCAAATCCATTTCAAAGCCCTTCGTTAGGACAGGATGATGGGCATCATGGTGTCGATTTATCCTTTTATTCGTATCGTGAGTTCAATAGTATTGATAATCACTCAGTTTTGTCAATATTCCCGGGGAAAATTAGTGCGGTTATTTTCAATCGACCACCATATGGAAATGCTGTCATTATTGAAACAGAACGAATGTTTATCGAAGAAAATATCTTAGTCAAAATTGATCAATTAAACCTTTCTAACGAATTTCGCACTTCATCGTATTTAAATTGTCCGGATTATCCCGAATTCGAAAACGTTGATACTTCCAAAAATGAATCATTGTATGTTTTATATGGTCATTTAAAAAATAGTCCCGCATTCGAACTAGGTGAAGGGATCTCTCAAGGACAATTGATAGGAAATGTGGGAAATTCAGGTAATTCCGGAAATCCACATTTGCATCTCGAAACCAGGATTGGTCCTGCTCATGCAACGTTTATAAGCTTGGCACATTATGATAATTCTGCAACGTTACAAGAAATGACGAATTATTGTTTGTGGCGCGTATCAAATTTGTTTTCACTTTTTGATCCATTCTTATTATTTGAGACACAACCAACAAAACCGTAAAGCGCTATCGTTGACGGAAGTAATTTTTAGATGCTACAATCACGTCAAATAATGTTATTTTCATGAAAATCTATTAATGAATCAACCAAATCCAATTACAAAAAACATTCCAATACAAATTTGGGTACTCCTTATTTTATTGAATTTGTGTTTAATCCTCTCAATTGTTAATTCAGAAATATTAAAAAAACAGGAAGTCAAAAGTCCTGATAACCGTTCTACGACAAGCGTCCCAACAAATCCGCCAACTCCTACGAACAGCAGTACAGTCATTCCAAAACCGACAATGGATCTGGAAATTGAAACTTATAATGAAAATCAGGATAGAAAATTATTCTTTTTCTCTTCCAATCCATCCGGAAAATATCAGATTTACGTATTTTCGCCCGGATTAATTCCAACAACACAGTTGTTTGGAGATGAATTTGAAAAAATCCATCCAAAAATCAACCCGGATCAAACTAAATTAGCTTTCAGTGCCAAGAAAAATGGATATTGGGATATTTATATTTATGATTTTCTGACCCAATCTGAGATTAGAATCACGGACACTCCAGAATATGAAGGAAGCCCGGAATGGTCTCCTGATGGTTTATATATTGCTTTTGAAACTTACAAAAATGGTAATTTGGATATTTATATCAAATCATTGGAAGCAATCAACCAGTCGCCAATACAATTGACAGATTCCATTGCTGCAGATTATTCGCCAGCCTGGGCGCCAAATGGAAGAGAAATTGCTTTCGTTTCTACCCGCAGTGGTGAGGATGAAATTTGGCTTGCGCAGCTTGATAACGTCGAAAATCGTTTCAAAAAAATCAGTCAATCACCAGATAAGAACAATGAACACCCGGTTTGGTCATCAAATGGAGATTCTCTTGTTTGGTCGAGTGATGTAAATGGATATCCAACACTTCAAAAATATGTTTACGCCGGAGAAAATTCCAATACGATCCAGATCTCAGAAGGTAGTTACCCAGTATGGCAGGAAAATAAAATTTATTTTATCCAGTTAGAAGCCAACTCAAGTTATTTATCTTCCAGAAACATGAACGATAATTCGGTGGAAATATCCTCAACCTTCATCCCCGGGCAAGTTAATGGGTTAAGTGTGATGAATCTATCGTCAGCTCCTAATCCTTTTATTATGGAATTATCAACAGCTTCTGACAGGCAAATTAATGACCCTACGAATTGTTTTCAGGATAATAACCCGGATAAAAAGACCTTTTTATTTGAATTACCTGATACAGAAGCACCGAATCCTTATTTGATTGGACAAGTTTCTAATTCTTTCCTTGAATTAAAAAGCCAGGTTTCCAATTCCATTGGATGGGATTTCTTAAATTCTCTGGAAAAAGCATTCTCTCCCATCACGGACCCAACTAATCCAGGTGATGACCAGGATTGGATTTTTACTGGTAGAGCATTTGAATTTAACCCGCTTACGATATACGCAGACTTAGTAACGCTTGTAAGAGAAGAAAGAAATGGGCAAATTTATTGGAGAGTCTACCTAAAAACCAGATTTCAGGATGGCTCACAAGGTATGCCATTAAAACAACTTCCCTGGATTCTCGGAACGCGATTTTCAAACGATCCAACAAAATATGAGACAGGAGGAAACAGAATCGAAATTCCTGAAGGATATTGGTTTGACTTTACTTCTTTAGCGCAATCGTTGGGTTGGGAAAGACAATCTGCACTATCCAACTGGAAATCCTATTTTTCTGGTGCGAGATATAATCAATTTGTATGCAAGAATGGGTTAGATTGGTATACTGCGATGAATGAAATCTATCCAGTCGAAGCACTACAATCTCCAACTGCGCTTCCTTCTGCAACGATAACACCATCTATAACACCTACAATACGCTATTATCGATCGCCAACAGCAACATTGACGCCAACAGAAACAAATATTCCTACTCGCCGTCCAACCTGGACACCTTCTCCATAATTTTGCTATGAGAAATTCCACAATTGTTTATTTCTGGCTTATATCCCTGGTAATTCTTGGTGGGATAACTTTGTATTCCAACCAGACAGTTCATGATGCCATCATCAACCCTTTGTCAGATAAAATCGAAACATTGGAAGCGCTTTCAAAGGCACAGGAAAATACTCCCCAACCTGCAGATTATTCTCCAGAACCTGAAACAAATGACACACCTTTGGAATTTGTTTTCCCGACACCAGGAATACCACCGGTATCTTTCTGGAGACCACCATTATACGAAATTCCCTGGGCTTTATCGCCAAATGATCACTTTCTGTTTTCACGTCCAATTGCCGCGGATGAAGTAAATTGGCCATTGGCAGATTATCGATATGGTTATTTTTTCCCGGATACAGATATCGTTCATACTGGTATTGATATTGATGCACCCAGGGGAACCCCGATTTTAGCGTCAGCGGCTGGTACAGTCGTTTGGGCTGGATACGGGTTATATACTGGAAGTTATAATGAAGATGATCCTTATGGAATTGCAGTGACAATTCAACACGATTTTGGCTGGAAAGATAATCGTTTATTGACGGTTTATGCTCATATGGATCGTGTGGATGTAAAAGTTGGACAGGAAGTTCAATTAGGAGATAAATTAGGCATTATTGGAGACACCGGATTCACAACAGGTCCACATCTTCATTTTGAAGTTCGGCTAGCTGCCAATAGTTTTTTTAGAACCAGAAATCCAGAATTATGGTTGGCTCCTCCTCAAGGCTGGGGAGTTTTAGTCGGACAATTGCGCAAGAAAGATTATTCATATTTAAATTATCAGGATGTTTATGTAAGAAATCTTGATACAAATCAACAATGGATGGTAAGATCGTATGGTCCTTCCAGTGTAAATCGTGATGATTATTACCAGGAGAATTTAGTTCTTAGTGATTTACCCGCCGGAGATTACATGTTGTATTTTGATTATGAAGGCGATCGTTTCCGACACCCATTTACCATCAATCCAGGAGAAATCTCTTTCTTCACATATCAGCAAAATATTGGTTTCAAAACCAATTTGCCTCAAACTGAAGAAATTAATCAATGGGAAAATATCATACAAACGGACAATTTTTCTAACTAATTCTCTTTAATACCTTGACAGAACTAGGTAATTTGCTTGAAAATCGAAAATATCATTTTGAATTAATAAATTGAAAATTGCAATTTGGAGGTAATACATGAAAAAAAATAGGAATTTACTTTTAATCCTAATATTTACACTAATTCTGACAATCATTATTTCTGGTTGTCAACCGAAAGCTCCTGTTGAGCCAACCTTAGATGCGAATGCTATCTTTACACAAGCTGCTGAAACAGTCGGAGCAAAGTTGACATTAACAGCATTGAGCATGCCAACTGAAACAAGTACTCCGACATTAGCGCCAACAAACACGCAATCACCCCCGACAGCAACAGCAACGATTGCTGCTACTTCGTTGAACCCACTTTCCTCTGTGACGATTACATTGGCACCAAATCCAAATAAAATGGAATTTGTTGGAGATGTAACCATTCCGGATGGTCAAATTATCCCTTCAGGCGCAAAATTTATAAAAACCTGGAAGGTCAAAAATGTTGGGACAACAACATGGTCGTCAAATTTCAAGATTCGTCTATGGGCAGGCGGTCAATATGGAGCCGCTGCTTCCATATTATTAGGAAAAGAAGTCAAACCAAATGAAGAAGCTGAAATCTCAATCGAATTTACCGCCCCATTAAATAATGGAGAATATTACTCCATGTGGATTCTATCTGATCAGGATGAAGCTAATTTTGGCGTTCCTTTCTATGTAAAATTCGTCGTAGGCGTTCAGGCTTCTCCTACATTAACGCAAACTACTGCAGCAACAACTGCAGCCCCAACTGCAACTGCATCACCAACACCTTCTCCTACTCCCTGATGAATGGTTTCAACAAATTTTGATCATTTAAAAAGCGTTATAAAAACCGAGGCTAATAACCTCGGTTTTTCCCATATAGGCTATTGTTCACCACAAACTCCGATTGGCTATGAAACATATTTGCGATGGCTTGATCAAGGCCATTCTGCGGATTTAGCATACATGCAACGCAAAGATGCGATTGAAAAGAGAGGCGACCCAAGGAAAATATTAGCATCTGTTGAAACAATTATTGTTTTCGCAATCCCATACTATCCTCCAAATCCACCTGAGGCAGATCTTTCGAATCCCAGGATTGCTAGCTATGCGCTTGGTGAGGATTACCACAATGTGATACCTACCCTGCTAAACAAATTTGTGCAATGGTTGGAATCAAACATTAATGGTGAACATCTGGAATATAGGATTTATACCGACACAGGACCAATTTTAGAAAGGTCCCTGGCAACAATGGCTGGCATTGGTTGGATCGGAAAAAACGCTTGTTTAATCATCCCTGGTCAGGGTTCCTACTTTTTTCTAGCAGAAATCCTAATCAATCTTTGTTTTTCTCCGGATCAACCTTTAGGTATTGACTATTGTGGAGATTGCCACAGGTGTATCGATTCTTGTCCTACCAAATGTATCCAGGATAATAGAACAATTGATACAGAAAAATGTATATCCTATTTAACCATTGAAAATAAAAAAGAAATTCCGGAAAACTTGCGGGATAAAACAGGAAATTGGGTATTTGGATGCGATGTCTGTCAACAAGTATGCCCCTGGAATAAGAAATTTGCGAAATTACCAATACATTCTTTTTTCCAGCCTTACAATCAAATTTCATCTATCCGATTTGACCAGATTAATACACTGGATGAACAATTATTTAGTCAAATGACGACGAATAGCCCTTTAAAGCGTGCCAAACTTACGGGTTTTAAACGAAATCTGTACAATGCAATTGGAAATTCCGATAATCCGGACTATTTACCAATGTTGAAGAAATTATTGAAAACGGAAGCAAATTCGATATTAATAAATCAATTACGTTGGGCAATAGGAAAAATACTTGATAAATCTCCATAAAGAAATTCTAGTTAATTTCAGGAATCGATTCTAAGGTAAAAAATTAGGTAAATAAGCATCGCTGACCAAGGTGTTGGATACATTATCATTCAAATCCCAAATTGCTATTTCAGGTGTTTTTATTCCCGAATCAAAAGAAAACTTTTGATATATGATCAGCTCGCCGGAATTGCTCCATGAATAATTTCCTGCACTTATAGTCGGATCACTTAATTCCAATATGATCTCATCCATTAGGAGGTCATAGATAACCATTTTTTGAGCAGGCGAAAATGATGAATATCGAATACCTATGATCACTTTATCTTGGTTGGAAGCGAATTTCATACCGGTAACTAACTCATTTTCTTTTAACGGTATATCGAATTGAGAAAATTCATTTTTTGAAATCAGAATTTCATGAATGGAGACTACTGATTGGTCATTATTAATTTCGGTTGATAAAAAATAAAAATGGTCGGAGTCTTTTCCCCAGGTAAAAAAGTCTTGATGGTTATACCCGTTTAAAAATAAAATTTCGTTTCCAAAAACATCGATAATCCGAATACCAACCGGGTCGGATTGATAGTAAGCAAGATATTTTCCCTCAGGAGACCATGTTGGTTCTGATCCATTCTCAATGGCCATCCCTAAATATTCGATTTCAATATTTTTTACTAGATCAAAGAATATGATATTTGAATTTTTTAAAATTAAATCAGAATTATATGAAAAAGTACTTTTTTGGAAAGTCAGAAGTTGACCACTTGGATGAAACTGAGGAGAAAAACAAGTACTTGTGTTGCATGAAATGATTAATTTCGCTTGATCAAAAGGTGAAGGTAATAACCAAATATCTGCGCCACCCTCAGTATTATAGGCAGAGTACAACACATCTCCATTCAGACGATTGACGCTGTAATCAATGATGTTTCCATTAGAAAAAGTAAGTTGTTTGGAATTCTTCGAATCGAAATAGTATTGGAATAACTCTGTAGGTCTCTCAGTTGTGCTCAGATACAAGAAATCTGATTTTTTCTCTACTTTTATTAGATCAGAATCAACGGGTAGCACCGCATTATTTTCACACCCGATGAGAAAAAATAAACCAATCATTGTGAATAAAAAAATATAACGATTCATAATAAAAATTATCCCCCTTCGAGAACTATTAAAGAAAGGGGATAGAATTAGCAAATAAAAATTCATGGAGTCGGTGAATTACTTGGATTTGGAGTGACTGTTGCTGCCCGGGTCGGTGTCACCGTAATCATATTTACAGGTATTTGTAATATTTGACCTGCAAAAATTTGATTGGCATTGTCCAAATCATTTTCTGTCATAATAATTTCAACTGTTGTTAAGAACTTATCAGCAATAATATCGAGTGTGTCACCGAACTGTACGATATAAGGCAATTTCGTTCCTCGCGGTAAATTTGCTGGCCAAGGAGTTGCTGTAGGAAGTTCCTGATTTGGTGCAGGAATAATTATTTTATCTCCGGGATTAATCGGACACGAACCGGCATCGAAATTATTAATAGCCAGTAAAACCATCATATCAATTTCAAATGTTGCAGCAATATCATAACAAGTATCACCTTCAGCAACTGTATACTCGATTGGTCCTGAGCGGGTTGGTGTAATTGAAGCAGTTGGAGTCTCTGTGATTGTGGCAGTGTTCGTTGGAGTTAGGGTAGGAGTTACTGGTGTTGGTGTATTTGTCGCCGAAGCTGTTGGTGTTGCAGAGGCAAATAAAGATATTTGCGGCTTATTTGGTCCAACAAGCCAAACAATTAAAATGATGACCCCGATTACGATTAAAAGCACAGCCAGAACCCACATAACAAACGGAAGTACCTGCTGTCTTCTCTTATAAGAGCTAATCATTTTTTGTGGATCTTCTTTTTTACTCATGAGAAATTCCTGTGTTTCTTATTCACAATTTTTTGTCATTGTATTCTGATTCTACAAATTTTGCAATTACCACATGTTATAATTAAAATTACATCTATAAAGACATGATTAATTGAACTAATGGAGGAAAACAAATGGAAATATCGGTTACCAATTATAAGCGTTGCGATATCGTCAAAGCCGTTGGTCGTGTAGACAGTTCTACATCCTCAATTTTGCTTACCACTTTCAACTCCATTTTGGACAATGGAAGATTTCGAATTGTCTTTAATATGAGCGATGTAAATTTTATATCCAGTGCTGGGTTACGCGTTTTAATTTCCACTCAGAAAAATTGTAAAAGATATAATCGGGGAGAACTAGTTCTTAGCAATGTTCCTGAAAATATATTAGCAGCACTGGATTTAGCTGGCTTTTTAGCTTTATTCAGAATTTTTAAATCCGAAGTAGAAGCAGTGGGCAGTTTTTAATCCCATTCGCATGAAGGAATCACGAACATTCCCTGGGCGTTATGATAGTCTGGAAAAGATAAGCGAATTTATCAAAGAAAATGCAAAATTCGCTGGATTTGATGGATTCACTACGTATACTATTGAGACAGCAGTTGATGAAGCTTGTTCCAATATTATTGAACATGCCTATGGTCAAGAAAATATTGGAGATATAGAAATATCAGTTCATGAGAATCCAACAAATTTAACGATATATATTAAGGATCATGGGAAACCTTTTAATCCTAAGTCAATTCCAAAACCAAACCTTAGCAAAAACCTGTTTGAAAGGAAAAGCAATGGTTTGGGTTTGTATATGATGAAGCAATGGATGGATGAAGTCCAATTTGAATTTGTAAACAATTCGAATATTTTGAAACTGGTCAAAAATAAGGGTCAATAATTTTGCCTGATACATCTGGACTTCAAGCAATTCCAGAATGGAAACAATATTTATTATTAGGAGAAAGACTCCTGGATCAGCCATCTGTTGAAAAACAATGCAGTCTCATCCAGGACATTATTCTCAATTTAATTGGAGCTGATTCAAAAGTCTGGCTGAGTAGCCCATATTTTCCTCTTCCTGGAGACAATGAGTATCCTGTGCTCCCTCAAGCCAGTTCGACACAAATTGTGAGTGAGGCATTTAAGAATCAACTTCTGGTGTTTGAAAATGGAGAAAATCAACCGAAAATAGTTTTTGATTCCCACATAAAACCACGTAAAATTGCAATTCCATTAGTCAGCCAGGATAATATGTTGGGAATACTGGAAGTCTCCAGATCAAATGGAAATTTTTTCGATCAACATGAGATAAATTTTTTGGAAGGGCTTGCAAGCCATGCTGCGGTCTCCATGCAGATCATTCGTCAGGTTACGATTAAGAATTGGCGGATGGAACAATTATCGTTAGTTCGCACAGTTTCGGAACAGATAGCGAATGTGCTTAATATCGAAGAATTATGTAAACGAATTACTCATCTAATACGCAATACTTTTAATTATTATTACGTTGCAATTTTTTTGGTTAATGGGAAAAAAAGATCGCTTGAATTAAAAGGTAACAATGGGGCAAACGACCTTGCTAAGTTACCACCCGACTTTAGTGTTCAAATGGGTGAAGGAATCGTCGGTTTTGTTGCCAAGTCGGGTAGGGAGATTATTGCACCCGACGTAAATGAAATTAGTTTATATAAGAAATTAAACCAATTAAATGAGACGATAAGCGAAGCAGCTTTTCCGTTAAAAATTGATAAGAAAATTCTCGGAGTACTTGATATCCAAAGTGATCAACCTGATCACTTTCATGAAAATGATATTGTCGTACTGAGGTCTTTAACTAACAGTATTGCAATCGCAGTGCAGGATGCGGATCTCTATGGTTCTTTGCAGAGAAGAGCGGATCAGATTGCAACTATTTTTGCGGTTTCAAATGCGATTAATTCAACCTTGGATTTCGATGAACTACTTCAAAAAATCATATTTACACTTAAACAAAGATTTCAATATGATGTTGTTCGAATTTTCACAGTTCATACTGGAAGAAGAAAAATTTTCTTCCAAACCGGTGCCGGCGCTGAGAATGAAGAAATTTCTGATGATCTTGAATTAGATATGGATGATCCGGAAGGAATCATTTCCTGGGTAGCGAGAAATGCGATCAGCGCAATGACCAATAATGCAATAGATGATGGACGTTTTTATATCCCTGAGGATCAACAGAAAATTAATTATTCGCAAATGGTTATTCCCCTCCAATACACCAATGAAGTAATTGGAATATTGGAAATTCAAAATAAAAAACCTGATTCTTTTGATGAACATGACCTTTTCCTGTTCGAAGCTATTGCCTCCAATATTTCTACAGCGCTTAGAAATGCTATTTTATTCAAATCTGAGCATTGGAGACACCAGGTCGCAGATTCCTTTCGTGATGTTATTGGATTAATTTCGGCAAACACAGCGATAGATCAACTGCTTTCTAATATTTTGTTACAACTCAATCGCAATTTACCTTGTGATGCTTCTGCGATATGGCTCGTTGATCAACAATTAAATCAGGCTGATCTTTTTAATTCGAAATCCTTGCGAGTGGCGGCAACCTGGGGAATTGAGAAAGAGAAACTTTCAAAAGTATTCATGGAACATCCGGAATCGTTGGCATTGTTTAATTCTGTCATACGAGATTCCTCACCAACAATTCGCCAGGCTGACTCCCAACGAGGTCCACTTGGTATCGCCATGGACTTTCCACAAAATTATTCCTCGATCGCTGCTCCACTCAAGATCGGTGATTCGATTCTTGGAATCCTCACACTTGCACACAAAACGACTCGCAGATATGGTTCGGAAGCAAAAGACATGAGTAACACATTTGCAAATTATGCTGCAGTTGCTATTCAAAATACAAGGCTTTATTCCGACTCTCAGGAACAAGCCTGGATATCGACTGTCTTGCTTCAAGTAGCCCAAACCTGCCAGGAAAGTTCGAATCCGGAAGACCTATTGGATTCGATGACACGACTGACACCATTGATGGTCGGTGTGCAAAAATGTGCATTTTATGTTTGGGATGATTTTAATAAGAATTTGGTCATCAAAGCACAATATGGCTTTCCTTCTTCGCTTGAGCCCATTCTAAAACCTGAGATTCCTGCTGTCTTTCAGATTTTACACACTCAAAAACCGGTTTTTATTCAAGATCCCAAAGAAGAATTATTTGTAAATGACTTGTCATTGGATGAGAATAAAGGGACTTTTGTCATTTTACCTTTAACGATCAGGGGTGAGATATTAGGTGCATTTTTGGTTGTTCACGAAGGAAGTGAAGAAAATAATTTAAAATTTTCCAACCAGACTCTCTCAATCCTGCAGGGAATTTCACATCAGACTTCTATATCGTTAGACAACATGAGATTGGTAGAAGCCAGACAAGAAGAAGCGTATATAACCGCCGTTTTGTTGCAAGTCGCTCAGGCTGTGGTAAGCCAGGGGAATTTGCAAGATACTTTTGATACGATTGTCAATCTGTTACCAATACTAATCGGCGTAAGTGCTTGTGCGATATATTTGCCGGCGCCGGATCAAGTAAATGGATTCCAAGTAGCAGAAGTATTTGCCGATCATTTTGACGAAGTAACCCATTTAAAATCTGAAATATTTTCAAATAACTTATCATTATTACCAGCAGTCCACAAAACGATGCAAATTGCAATTGGATATTTACCGGACGGTAATATCTCTCTCGAAAATTGGAAAAACATCAAACCCTTTCCAATCAAGGATGACAACACTACAAAAATCACAGAACATATGATTTTGGCATTCCCGATTTTGATTAAGAATGAGCTTTTGGGAATTCTATTAACAAAGGAAGATAATCTCGCCCCACAATATTTTCTTAAAAGAATTGAATTACTGACAGGAGTTTCACAGGAAATCGCACTAGCAATCCAAAACCACAAATTGCAACAAGATGACCTAATTCGCGAAAAACTGGAACAGGAAATTCAACTGGCAAGGCAAATCCAAAAAACATTTTTACCGGATTCATTACCCCAATTCAAAGGTTGGGATATTGGAGCAAAATGGGAAACCGCATTACAAGTCGGCGGTGATTTTTATGACGTAATTCCAATATC
This sequence comes from uncultured Anaerolineaceae bacterium, assembly GCA_964586385.1. GTDB lineage: Bacteria > Chloroflexota > Anaerolineae > Anaerolineales > Anaerolineaceae > UBA6170. The sequence goes on along the minus strand of CAZPIM010000007.1, from coordinate 1,663 downwards.
CAAGCACAAGATTGGTTTAGTGATTGCAGATGTAGCGGATAAAGGATTTGCAGCAGCTTTATATATGACAGTCTCGAGGACGTTAATCAGGGCATTTGGTCAAACTTATTCCGATCCTGCCAGCGTATTAAAATATGTAAATAATTTACTTGTCGGTGATACGCCGGGTGGCTTTTTTGTTACAGCAATATTTGCAATTTTGGACGTTCAAAGTGGCGAATTGATTTATGCCAATGCAGGTCACAATTTGCCGTTACTTTTTACTCCGGGCAATCATTCGATCATTGATTTATCGAAAGGGGAAATGGCTTTAGGTGTCATGGAGGACATAGAATATCAGAATCATTCGATTTTAGTAAAACCCGATGACATTCTATTGTTTTATACAGATGGATTAACGGAATCTTTTTCAATAAATGGTGAGATATTTGGTCTGGATCGAACAAAAGATACTTTAATGAATTGTTTGAAAGATTCCTCCCAGATTGTCTTATCCTGTTTTAATGATGAATTAATAACTTTTCGTGATGGCTATCCCCCCAGTGATGATCTCACAATGATCGTCATAAAAAGAGCAAAATAACTTAATTCACATCTGCAAAGAACAATTGATACCAGATTCTCCAATTTGGAACTACTTCCACGGCAGCTACTTCTTGAACTTCCGGTTCAGGTGTTGGGTTGTCCGGAGAAATCGGGATAATCAATACTTCTCCAGGTTTTACCATTAAGCCTTCTTCACGAGCATATTCGTCAACTGCAGCATCTGAAGCCGCGAATGCAATTTCCGTCTCCAAATAAGCATTGGTTGATCTTAGTGCACCCACATCGGTATTCATCATTTGATATTGTTCGGTTAATTGATTTAGTTCATTTACTCTTGCGCTTAAACTCATCAATAATAAGAATAAGAGCAACATAATTCCATAAAAAACTAACCGGCGAAAATCGATAAAAGGTTTATTCATTCACTTTCCTGAATACAAATGTTTCATGATATTAATGCATTAATTATGCCATTAATTAATGCTTTTTGGAAACAGAAAAATTTCGCTTAAATTTTTGTTAAAAAAAAGACCCACTTTGGGGTCTTTGTGCCGGAGGAGGGATTTGAACCCTCACGAGCGTAAGCTCACTACGCCCTGAACGTAGCGCGTCTGCCAATTCCGCCACTTCGGCTGATGGATTGAACGGTTTGAATTGTATCGGAAATCTATTTTTTGTCAACCATAGGGACATTTCCATTTTGGGTTGACAATGCGGATACATATTTGTCTTTGGATTACACAAAGACAATTATAAAAACTGTATAACTATAAGTTTCTTGAAGAAAGTCTCAATATTTATTGAGAAATGAAATATTGCGATGGAACAAATTAATGATAGCTTTCGTCTTGTAAAATGTAGAAATACTGGAAAGGCAATATTTATGATTCTAATAAAAATCCTTGTTATTTTTACAAAGTGGTAAAATCTAAATGATTAAACCCCTTTGAGAAGGATTTTTTAGAATTGCTCAGGTGAAATTGGATTAATGAGAAAATTAGCGGTTTTATTATTCTTATTATTTATCATCAGCACTGCTTGTAATTTACCTACAATGGCGGTCGTTGAAAATATTAATAAATCCAGACAAATTTTTTGGGTGACAAAAGACCCAAAC
>CAZPIM010000006.1:29698-61555 GCA_964586385.1 uncultured Anaerolineaceae bacterium | reverse complement strand
GACGGGTCAATTTGCTTTATTAAATCAACTGCAATTGAATCAATACTTTGCAAAAGTAATTGTTCTTTATCCCGATAATGGAGATAAAAAGTCGTTCGTCCGAGATTGGCACGCTCAGTTATGTCTTCGATCGTTACAAGATCATAACCTTTTTCGAGTATCAATTCAAACAGTGCTTCCCTTAATTGCTGTTTTGTTCTTAATTTTCGTCTATCCGGTTGTCTTTCCATACTTCAACCTCCTGAACAAGTGTCGAAAAATGTACATATGCGAAGAACTCAATTTGACATCGTTCTTCGTGTAATTATAATATAAATGAACAGGTTGTTCATAAATGAATGGATTGTATAAAAAATGAACGATGAAATCCAGGATTTTTTAATCCACACCAAAGAGCTTAACAAAATATATCCCGGTCCTTCGGGAGATATAGTTGCTTTAAAAAACATAGATTTAAAGATTAAGAAAGGGGAATTTGTTGGAATCGTCGGAAAATCAGGAGCCGGGAAAACAACATTAATCAATATGTTAGCTGGTCTGGATTCGCTTACCTCAGGTGAAGTTTGGATAAATAAAGAACCAATTCACTTGATGTCTGAGGATGAACTGGCTCGTTGGAGGGGAAAAAACATTGGATTGATATTTCAAAATTTTCATTTGATTCCTACCTTGTCCCTACTGGATAATGTTTTACTCCCGCTTGATTTCTCAGGAACTTTAAGAAAAAAAAGCCGGCAATTCGCAGCCAGTTTATTTACCGATGTCGAGCTGTCCGGTCATATCAAAAAACTTCCATCAGGAATATCCGGAGGACAGCGTCAACGTGTCGCTATCGTGCGTGCGTTAATTAATAACCCGACAATATTATTGGCAGATGAACCAACAGGTCGCCTTGATTCAACCAATGCTGAAAACATCATGAACATTTTTTGTAAGCTCGTCAATGAAGGAATTACGATCGTGATGGTTACGCACGATTTCTCGGTCCTTTCACGGTTTCACAAAGTGTATCTATTGGAGGATGGAAATATATCTTCCATTGCAAATATATGAAAAATGATTCCTATACATTATTGCAAGAACAATTAAACCATCAAGATCAAAAAAATAAAGAAATAATACGTTTGTCAAATATCTCTAAGGTTTTTCATACATCTTTTGGCGATTATCCTGCTTTAAAAAGTATTGATCTTACCATTGCGCCTGGAAATTTAATTTGTGTATTAGGGAAATCCGGAAGTGGAAAATCCACGCTAATTAATATTATGGCTGGGATCGATTATCCAAGTTCCGGAAGTGTATTCATCAATGGGGTGGATCTGGGAAAAATGTCGGAAGGCAATATTTCAGTTTGGAGAGGAAAAAACCTGGGTATCGTTTTCCAATTCTTTCAATTACTTCCATCGTTATCAGTTTTGGAAAACATCCTGTTAGCCATGGATTTTTGTGGAACTTATCCAAAATCAAAAAGGGAAGAAAGAGCGAGATCCCTTTTACAGGATTTAGATATCGAAGAATTGGCAGACTTTTTACCAAATTCACTATCAACCGGACATCAACAATGTGCTGCGATTGCCAGGTCAATAGCCAATGACCCACCAATTATCCTTGCTGATGAACCGACAGGAAACCTGGATTCTAAAACCGGAGAATTGGTCATCCATATTTTTAAAAAATTGGTGTCACAAGGCAAGACAGTCATTATGGTGACACATGATCGAAATTTAGCCCAAAATGCAGATCGGATTTTGGTGATAAAGGACGGAAATCTGATAAAAGAAACCATGTCACGCAATTTTTTTGATTTGGGTGAACAATTATTTTCAAAAATTATTGAAAAAAGTGAAGTGATCCAACGAAAATCCGGAGAATTAATTTTTCGTTCCCAACCTGGAACGTCCTGGTTCGGCATCGTTGATAAAGGAACCATTGAATTGAAAAATGATCACATACTGCGTTCTAACTTTCCCAGGATGATACTTCAAACGGGTGAAATCATGTTCCTGGAAAACCATTCAAATTATTACGCAGTTTCAGATTGCGAAATTATCCTTGTTCCGAATGCAAAAGTACTTCAGCTTTCTGATTCCGAAATACAGGAAATGGTAGAAGTAATTTATCCAAAGGGGGATCTTGAAAGGATAAGTAATGCAACCTAGATGGAAAAAACTATTCGCTGATCTGGTTGGATTCCCCATCCGCACGATATTAGTCGTTCTATCGATTGCAGTGGGTTTATATGCAGTTGGGATGATCGTGACGATTCATGTGGTTGTTCAGGATGACATGGCTAAGGGGTATATTAAAGATCATCCGCCAAATATTCAGATTTCAGTAAACCAAGTAGATCAAAACATGATCGAAAGTATTCAAAAATTCGATGGAATATCTTATGCCGAGGGTGCCAGAAAATTTACCTCACGAATTATCGATAAAAATGGAGATTTAGTAAAAGCAGATATTCTTGCCCGGGAAACATATGTGGATCCGGAGATCATGGTTATCAATAGGTTAGATGGAGATCTGGCAATGAGTGAAGGGGAGATTCTGATTGATCAATTTAAATTTGGAAATGTCCAGCTGTTTGATAAAGATTTGATAAAGGTAGAATTGCCATCAGGCACCATCAAAGAGGTGAAGCTTGCCGGGAAAATTCAAGACCAAACGATCGGATTTGATACGGGTGGTGGTGGGTTCTTTATCGCACCGATCCAGGGATATATTACGCTTGAAAGTTTGCCTTTATTTGAACAAAAACAATCCTTTAATCAAATTTTCATAACGGTAAAACCGGAAATTGTTGAATTGGTTCGAATTCGTGAAATATCTGATTCGATTGTGGATTATTTATCAAAAAATGATGTGCTTGTTATTCAAACTACTGTTAAGAAATCTACTACGCATCCAAATTTTATTTATGTAAACGCAATTGCAATTCTATTATTTGTTTTAGGTTTTATGATTGTGTTTTTAAGCTCATTTCTCATTATTAATACGCTTTCGGCAATCATGAATCATCAAATTGAACAAATCGGCATTATGAAAAGTATCGGAGGAACGGAAAAACAAATTTACGCAATTTACATCGTCTTAATATTCATTTTAGGTCTTTTGGCTTTATGTCTGGCTTTACCTTTTTCGATGTTATCGGGATTTAAGATGGTCGCTTTTTTGGCAAATAAGGCGAATTTTATTTTTCAGGGGGAGAGATTTCTTTGGCAGCCGGTTCTGATCTCGATTGTCATTGCATTTGTAATACCGCAACTTGTTGGAACATATCCAATACGCCATGGGATAAAGATCAAAGTGAATGAAGCATTAAATGGAATAATCAATGTGTCAAAAAGTTCCACGAAAAAATTGATTCTCAAAAATCGAAGAATTTCCCGCCCATTATTATTATCAATTCGAAATGTCTTCAGAAATAAAACACGACTCATACTTTCACTAATTACACTTTCCTTAGGAGGATCAATTTTTATTTCGACATTTAATGTCCAAATCGCACTCAAAAACCATACGACGAAGATTGGTCAATATTTCCTGGCTGACGTAAATCTGGATTTTGATCGACCTTACCGAATTTCGAAAGTTCAAAACGATTTGCGGGCTATTACCAGGATTAAAAATGTCGAAGGTTGGGCTTTTGCATCCAGTCAGGTTATTTTTGATAACAATCAAGTTGGGGATACAGTTCGATTAGTAGGACCGCCAATGGAAAGTGAATTAATTCAGGCGACATTAGTTAGAGGCAGATGGCTTCAGGACGGTGACCACAATGCGATCGTGATTAATGAAGTATTTCAAACAAATTTTCCGGATCTGGATGTTGGTGATACATTGAAATTAAGGGTAAATAACGAGGAAACGAATTGGACAATTGTGGGTTTTTTTCAATTAGCAGGCAAGAGCACTGGGTATATCGCCTACACTGATTTTGATTCTTTAGCGGAATACAACAATTCAAAATTTCACACAGTAATATTTCGCATAGCTTCGAATAATGAAAATATGAATATTGATCAACAAAAGGAATTAGCCCGTGAAATCTCAACACTGTTGAAAGAAAAAGGTTATCACATTTTACAAGCCGAAGCCGGTTTAGCTTTGATTGAATCAACCACCATTGGCCTCAATATTATTACTATTTTTTTACTGATAATGGCATTATTAACCGGAATCGTAGGTGGAATTGGACTTTCAGGAACTATGTCAATAAATGTTTTTGAAAGGATTCGCGAAATTGGGATTATGCGTGCGATTGGCGCTTCGAATCCCATCATATTTCGTTCCGTGCTTTTAGAAGGATTTTTTATTGGTGCGTTAAGCTGGTTATTTTCCATCCTGCTCGCAATTCCAATGACAAAAATTTTGTGTGATTCATTAAGTCTGGCACTTTTTGATGCGGTGGGTTTATTTGCTTTTACACCTAGGGGGGTGTTGATATGGTTGATAGTTGTGACTTTGCTTTCCACTTTTTCGAGTATTTTACCGGCATGGAATGCAACCAAACTCACAATTCGTGAGGTTTTAGCTTATGAATAGTGATTTCATAAACCAGGAGATCTTATGAAAAAAATTATTTCATTTCCATTAATATTTTGTCTTATCGTCTTAAGTGGCTGTTCGTCGTTGAAAAAATCTTCCCCTGAAACACAGGTACCAATAAATGATTTCGGACCTGCGGCGAAATTAATATTGGAAGGTCATCTTGTTCCTGAGTCAGAGATCACAATTTCTGCCTTGGTCAATGGACGTGTTAATGAAATCCTGGTCTCCGAGGATCGATCAATCAATCAAGGAGAATTAATTGTTCAAATTGATGGGATTGAAAAAGCTACTGCTCAAATAGATTCTGCGCAACTGGAGTACCTGATTGCTAAAAATAGTTTAGATAATCTTTCGAGAAATACAGAAATTGCAAGAATTTCTGCCCAATCTACCCTTGCGCAAGCAGAACTTAATTTAATCGAAACTGAAGAAGCTTATGATTTTTTTGATACTTCAGCGTATCAGGAAAAAATCGATCAGTCAAAGATCGATATTGATGATGCTGAAGAAGAATTAAGTAAAGCGAAAGATGATTTAGAACCTCATAAAGATTTGGATGAAGATAATTTGCTGCGAATAAAATTTGAGGACATTCTTGAGGAAAAGCAATCCGAATTAGACGATTTGATTCGAATTCGAGATTCATTAATTCTCTCTAAAGAATTGGCCAAAACAAAATTGGAATTGGCAGAGGAATCTGTTATCGAAGCCAGATTCCAGCTAGAACAAAAGCAAAATGGTCCGGATAGGGAATTACTAGAATTATCGAACGCCAGACTCAAACTAAGTGAATCAAATCTGGGTGCAGCTTCATTATTGACCCAATATTACCAAATAGAATCTCCGATAAGTGGCATTGTGGTTCAATTATTTGTCCAGGAAGGGGATTACGTGGTAGCCGGTCAACCCATATTAAAAATAATCGATAATTCCGGTTGGTATATTGAAACTACTGATTTAACCGAATTGGATTTAAAAAATGTGAAAATCGGGGAAAATGTAATTTTGACTGCAGATGCTTATCCGGAACTTAAAATAGAAGGTGTGTTCGAAAAAATCAGCCAGTGGTATTACGAAAAAGGAGGAGATATCCATTATCAGGGAAGAATTAAAGTATTAAAAAACAATCCGGAAATTCTTTGGGGTATGACCTTTAAAATCACTGTGCCTTAAAGATGGTTTTCATTAGTTTCTACCCGGATGTATAACGAGGACAAATTCCGCTTTTTGGGAATTGAGGTGGTTCAAAACTTCAGCAATCGTTCCGCGATAAATCTTTTCTGAACTCATGGTAATATCCGTGGCCAGAGTGATACGTCTGTTTTTTCCAAAAGTTTTCCCGACTTCTTCCAATAATTTAATTAACCGGTAGGGTGTGTCCATCATCACGATTGGAATAGAAATTTGACGGAGGGAAACTAACGCTTTCTGACGTATTTCTTTTTCTCTGGGAAGGAAACCGGCATAATGAAATTCTTTGATTTCGAAATCTAAAACACTTAAAGTTGCCATTAGAGAAGATGCGCCAGGAATAGGGATTATTTTGATGTTAAACATGGCTGCCTGTTCAATCAGAAAATGACCCGGATCTGCAAAAACAGGGGTACCGCAATCTGAGATTATCGCCATATCCATGCCTGCAATTAATTGATTGATCAAATTGGGAACTTGTTCTTTTTCATTATGTTCATTAATTTCTAATAAATTTGTTTGAGGGATATCGAGTTTTTTTAGTAAAGTGCTTCCTTCCCGAATTTCCTCACATACAATCAAATCGACACTTTTTAAGGTGTTGATAGCTCGAATTGTAATATCATCCCAATTTCCGATAGGCGTAGCGACTACATATAATGCACCAGGTTTTTTCATGATCTCCATCGATTGTATTGAATTAATTTTTTGTTTCCTTCAATCGACACTTTTCACATAAACCAAAGATTTGAAGCCAGTGGTCAATGATCTTATATCCAAACTGTTCGCCGATTGAATGGAAGAAAATATTAAGATTTTCACCTTCAAAATATTCTGCTTTTCCACATTGTTGACATATTAATAAGTGTTGATGACCGGAACATGTTTGAAAGAAGGATTGACAACCATCCGGCATATGAACCCGGTCAATTAATCCTGCATGTTCCAGTTTTTCAATCGTTCGATAAACTGTAACAAGTCCAATTCTTGGGTATTTTTCTTTTGCCTGTAAATAAACCTGGGTCGGATTTAATATGCAATCACTTTTTAATAAAATATCCGTTACAATTTGCAACGGTCGGGTTATGCGAAAACCTTTTTGCTGCAGCTTTTCCATCCAGCATTCAAGATTGCAATCCATATTTTGTTTATTTGTTTGTGTCATTGTTTTACAATTATAGAAAACAGATGCTGGACTGTCAAATCATGTTATTTTGTATAATTCAGGAGTGATAGTGGAAACATTTTTAGAGCTCTCACCCATTTTACAGGCACTAATCGCTACATTATTCACCTGGGGATTAACAGCATTAGGTGCGGCTGGGGTATTTTTAGCAAAAGATATCAACCGTAAAGTTTTGGATGTCATGCTGGGATTTGCTGCTGGCGTAATGATTGCTGCCAGTTATTGGTCTCTGCTGGCACCGGCTATCGAAATGTCTGAAGGGCAGGGGGTACCCGGTTGGTTACCGGCTGTGATTGGTTTTCTTGCAGGCGGTGGTTTTTTATATGGTATTGATAAGTTGTTACCCCATTTGCATCTTGGTCTTCCCGATAGTGAGGCGGAAGGAGTCAAAACCTCATTACATCGGAGTGTATTATTAGTGTTAGCCATTACCCTGCATAATTTTCCGGAAGGACTTGCGGTGGGAGTCGCATTTGGCGCTGCCGCAGCAGGTTTTCCGGAAGCTTCCGTTGCATCTGCGATTGCTCTGGCAATCGGAATCGGAATTCAAAACTTCCCGGAAGGTTTGGCTGTCTCGGCCCCATTACGGCGGGAAAATATGAGCAGACGGAAAAGTTTTTTTTATGGTCAGGCATCCGGGATAGTGGAACCTTTTGCGGGAGTACTCGGAGCGTTGGCAGTCATCATGGTTCGTCCGATTTTGCCCTATGCATTGGCTTTTGCTGCCGGCGCAATGATATTCGTTGTCGGAGAAGAATTAATTCCTGAATCACACCAGGGATCGAACGGAGATTTAGCAACTCTTGGATTATTATTTGGTTTTAGTGTCATGATGGTTCTGGATGTTGCTCTAGGATAAAAATTCAAAAAAAGTTACGGTATAATGTACCCTATGAATTCAGAAGAGATAACAAAACCAACAACATTAGACACAAATTACAATGAACCACCAATATTAAAATCCAGAAAAAGTGTTTGGGTTATTTTGGGTTTGGTAATCGTCTTAATTGGGGCAGCTTTGGGTTATTATTTTGGTTCGAACGCAGCCATGGCGATTCGATCTGACGAACAGGAAAAAACAGTAATCAATATTGCAACAACACAATTCCAATTGGGTGTACGCGAACTTGAGGAAGGCAAATTAGAAAACGCCCGAAAAAGATTTGAATATGTGATTCAATTAATGCCTAATTTTCCGGGTGCTCAGGAAAAACTTACAGAAGTACTATTCGCTCAGGCAAATGTGTCAACACCTACATCTGTTCCTTTACCCACCTTGACTCCAACTCCTGATACCCGAGGTGAGGAAGAACTATTTAATCAGGTGCAGGCTTTCGTTCAAAATCAAGATTGGGATAATTTAATTGTTACCCTGGATGCTTTACGTCTATTGGATATTCAATATCGCGCTGTGGATGTAGATGGTTTTTATTATTTGGCTTTGCGAAATCGGGGTGTCCGAAGAATTTTGCAGGAAGGCAACTTAGAGCCAGGAATTTATGACCTGGCGCTTGCAGAACGATTTGGCCCATTGGATGATGAAGCAAATAATTACCGGACTTGGGCAAGATTTTATATCGCCGGAGCAAGCTTTTGGGGAGTAGATTGGGCACGCGTCGTAGCATCGTTTGCTGAAATTTATCCCTCTTTGCCGAATATGATTGACAGTTCCGGAATGACAGCCCAGGAACGCTATCGCGTTGGATTAATAAAATGGGGTGACCAACTGGCTTTGGAAGAAGATTGGTGTGCCGCTTATGAAAAATATGAATTAGCTTTTGCATTTGTTGTCGATGAAGCTATCGCTCCAACCGCGACAGCAGTTTATGACAAATGCCATGCACCGGAAGAAACGGAAGCTCCTTCTAATACTGCCACACCTACTCCCACTACTACAGTTGAGGGAACTGTTGAACCAACGGTGGAAACGACAGAACCACCTGTACCAAGTGAAACACCGACACCATAGAAAGAAAAGTGCATGTCCATATCTTCACCCTGGATTTTAACGATTGTTTACTGGCTGCATCTTTTGGCTACGGTTGTATGGATTGGTGGAGTTGTAAGCCTGGCGATCATTTTTCTTCCTTCCATTCAAAAAACACTAAAACCGGATCAAAAAAATATTTTATATGCCGAAATTCAAAGAAGATTTCAACCTATTGGTTGGCTATCACTTGTAGTCTTATCTGGCACTGGTATGATTCAGATGGGTGCGCATCCTGCCTACCAAGGATTTTTAAATATTGATAATAACTGGGCAGTTGCTTTATTTTCGAAACACATCGCCATATTCTTGCTAATAATATTAATGGGAATAATGACCTGGGGTGTTTTACCGTCATTAAAACGAATAAATTTGCGGATATCCATTGGGAAAAATGTTTCTGAAGATGAGATTATGAAAAGTCAGCAATTAGAAAAAAGACTTATCAACGCTACTTTCTTCTTATCAATTCTTATCTTATTTTTTACTGCTTGGGCAAGAGCAGCTTCATAAACCTGATTGTTATAATTTAGGGTCTTTCAGCAGTATAGAACAGGTATGGCTCATCCGGATAATAATGCCAAATGGATCGATCGGGGAAACTTTTAGCAAGATTATTATCCAAATCAAAACCGCGACTATATGTCACGATCCATTCTGAATCCAGGTATGGCGAAGAGATTTCTAACAATGTACCATATTCTATCCAGTGATTTATTTTATGAACAATTATGAGCGCTGGTGTCATTTCTTTAGACGACTCTAATTGAAAAGGTACCAATCTGGAACGGCTGGCACCGTACAGCCCTTTCATGTTCCCTATCCTTTGGGGAAGATAGAAAAATACATTGGCTGAAATAAGAAAAAAAACAATGATCGCCATAATGATAAATCGCCAATTTTTTGAAAATTGTTTCATTGGATAAACACTTCCAAAAAGTGTTTGAATCCCAACTGCACTGAATAAAATCAAACCAATGATCCCTTCAAAATAATACCTTGGACCATATAACCAGGAGCCAATCCAATAAAGCGTGTATGTGAGAACCAAGCTCGGAAAAATTGATAAAATAATCCAGGATTGCCACTTTTTCCATAATGAAAAGATTCCAAAAGGTATGAATATCCAGGAATGTTGAAACCATCCAAAAAGATCGGTGTAACCAATTCGTAAACTGAATTTGGCATTCATTCTGGCAAAGAGAAAACTGTATCCACCATCTTGCAGTCCCACATCCGGTCCAAAGCCTAATTTGTCATAAGGCCACCATAACTGATACGGATTCAGGAATGGATTTCCCGTTAATCCGGCTTGCCAAATAAAAATGAGCGAAGCGAGCACCCCGCCTATGATGGCTATCAACAAATATTGAATTCGTTTGTTGTTAGGATTCTTCAATAAAATATATGTTCCATGGAGGAAAAAAGGTATACCAATTCCAGCTGCCGTTAAAGGTCTGGTTAATGTGAGTAAGCCCAAAGATAGACCTGCGACAACCACTGTTATCCATCCAGGTATTTTGCTTGATGAATTCAGAGAATAGGTATCGATCCATCCATGAATAAATACCAGAGTTAACCAAATAGACCAGATATGCGATAAGAGTGAACCGGAATTAAGCAGAAAAAATGGCGAAGTCAATGTCAGGAAGGATGCAATCAGGGCGGCTTTTTCATTGGAAAGCTTTTTTACCAGTAGATAAATTAACCATAAACTAAAGCCTGAAAAAAAAGGATTAACCCAGTCCCTTAACCCAAATTTTATTCCGATACCAAGAATTGCCGGCCATCCCGGAGGATATTTCCCAAACCGGATCCCATCAAAATCAATTACAAATGGCACCAAAAAACATTTTGGGCATGGTGGTGATGGGATAAATAAATCGCCGTTAGAAACAAGATTCGCCTGCCAGACATATGCAATTTCATCTTCGATATGAGGCATATTTTCAAAGATGTTTGATGAAATCCAAGCAGATATACATACCATCAAAACACTAAGAAAAATGGCAATTCGATCAAAGCGACTCATGTTTATCTGTTTGCTGGAATTCCTACTAAATCATGGACAAAGGCATCCGTTATTTTGATGGAAAATATATCACCAATTTCTAACCTGTCATCAATGAAAACCATCCCGTCAATTTCTGGTGCATCCCGATAGCTTCTACCGACAGATATACCGTCATTATAACCTTCGATAATAACCGGGATCGACTTCCCGATAAAGGATTGGTTTTTCTTTAATGAAATTTCCTGTTGAATGGACATTAAAGTTTCAAGCCGGAAATTCTTTTCCTCAGCAGATACTGGATCGCCCATATTGAAAGCGCTCGTCCCTTGTTCCTGAAAATATGTAAAAGCACCGACATGGTCAAATTGAATTGCCTTAATAAAATCCAACAAGGTGTTAAATTCTTTTTCGGTTTCTCCCGGGAAACCAACGATAAATGTGGATCGAATTGCAAAATCCGGCATGGCATTCCGTAATTTTTCTACCATTTTGAAAACATGATCCATGTTAAATGGTCGTTTCATTTGTTTGAGAATGTTGGGGTCAGCATGTTGTAATGGAATATCCAAATAGGGGAGGATTTGATGGTGTTTTGCCATTACCTCAATTAACTTGTCGGTGACAACACCCGGGTAGGCATATAAAATGCGGAACCAGGGAATTTGTGGACTTTTAAGTACCATTTGGTCTAATAAGTGAGCAAGGCCATCTTTCATGCCCAAATCTGATCCGTAATCCGTCGTGTCTTGTGCAATTAAGATTACTTCTTTTACACCTTTTTCGGCTAGCGCTTGTGTTTCAGCAATGATTCTGTCAAATGGACGGCTAACCTGGGTTCCTTTAATCACTGGGATGGCACAATATGTGCATTTCCTTCGGCAACCATCTGCAATTTTTAAGTATGCATTAGTCCCTTGAATAGCAGCTCTCAAAACTCCATGCTCGTCTGTTCCAATCGTCGCAGTATCCGGAATATCATATTTAGGAGAATTGGGTTCTTTACGAAGGTCTTGAATCAGGTCAATAATATCCATCCATCTTTTGGTACCGATGATGCCATCGATTCCTGGTACTTCTTTAGCAATCAGTTCTCTATAACGTTGGGTCAGGCAACCTGCAGCAATAAGGATCTGGCCTTTTTTCTTCTTTTTTGCTAATTTTTGCAATTCTTCGATGGATTCGTCTCTTGCGGGTTTAATGAACCCACATGTATTAACGATGAGAATCTCTGCCTGTTCCGGTTTGTGAAGGCTTTTATAACCAGCATCCAGCAATAAACTGGACATTGACTCAGAGTCAACAAGATTTTTTGCACATCCTAACGATAAGAGAAAATATGATTTATTTTTCATAAGCCTATGGTATATATGGGGTTACAGTCGCCGAAGGAGTAATCGGCATTGGGGTTGATGTAGTTGTAGGTCGAAGTGTTGATGTTGGGTTGGTCGTCAAAGTCGGAGTAAAAGTAAATTGGGCAGTCGGAGTAGTAATTGTTTGGTCTGATGAAAAAATTAAATACTTTACTTCCCCAACTTCGCCAATCGGTCCAATTTGCTCCTGGTTAAAATAGATATCCAGGGCAGCAGCATTACCTGTTAATAACTCAACCAGTGTTGTACCGGAAAACTCATAGGCATTACCGGGAACGATGCGACCTGAAAAAACGACCTTGTTGTCAGACGTAATTTTTAGAAAAGCGCGTTGATTGGCAATTATCGATATATTGATTGGTAAAAGACCATCCAGATTGATTTCAGTCGGAATTCCAATTTCTTCACCTAATTCCTGCGGAGAACCGTTATTATTTCCTTGTGTTGGATTTTCTGCAACAGAAAAAATAGCAGTCGCTGTGAATTGTGTAGGTTCGACTAGTAATAATTCAGACAATGAAGGAGCGGTAGATGATGCATCGATATCCGTGTTTCTGGTTACATTAGCCGCTCCCCAAAGTATGAAAATAAACAAAGCTATTATCAATGTTCCAACGATCATTAAGTCTGCTGAAATAAATCTTCTCCAATTGGGGGAAGTGATGTTTGGCTGATTTACATTTTGTTGATACTGGGAATCCAATCTCTGTGGGGCGTATTGTTCATTTCGTTTGGTTTGAAGCCCATCTGCAAATTGCAATAAAACTGATTCGCCATCCAAATTCAAAAAATTTGAATAATTGCTGAGCATTCCTTTCCCTTGAACTATGGAAGGAAGTTGGTCAAATTCACCTTTTTCGAGGGAATTTAAGTAAAAAGCACGAATATTTGTAAACCGTTCAATATCATCCAATGAAAGATTTAGCAGTTCACGCTGTTTTCTCAATTGTTCACCAATCGAAAAAAAGATTTTTTGAGAACCTTTCAATTCCTTTTGAGGTTCTTCAATTTGCGTTTGAGAAAATTGATTGCTGTCGGTAAATTCATGGATGACGACGACAGGATTCTGCATTTCAGCTAATACATTCGGTATGGATGGTTCGTTTAAATCTACTTCAACACGCGGATTTTCTAATTCCAAATCTGTAGTCAATAGGTCTTCATCGCTCAAATTTATATCACCTGATTTGTTGTCTTCGTAAATCAGGTGAGCAGGGTCATACCAGCCGGACATGACTTTGTTTTCACTTAACTTCAAAAAGGAAGCATAATTTTTAAGGAATCCTTTTCCTTGAACTGGAGATGGCAGACTTTTAATTTCGTCATTTTCCAAAGCAAGTAAATAGAAATCCCTGATTTTGGTTTGGAAAGATGCTTCTGCAAGGCTAATGCCGAGAGCTTCTCGTGTTTCTTTTAATAATTGTCCAAGTGTTATTGGCATATTGAATATTAGTGTAACAAACGACCGGTTTGTCAACAAGGGTGCTGAAAAAAACCGGTCGTTTATCAGTTTATTTTGTATAAAATTAATTTATTCAGAAACTTCTGTTGTTATTTCTTCAGGTGTCTCAACAACAATTTCTTTTGCGGCTGGTTTCGCAGAAACTGGTTTCTGAGCTTTTCCGGTGGTAGTCTCACCTTCTCGGTGAACACTGACTTTAACAACCGGAACAAGATCAACCGTCAATCGAACAATGACTTTGTAATCACCGAGATTGCGGATTGGTTGGGCTTCAATTTGTTTGCGATCGATTTGTGTACCAATTTTTTGATTAATTGCATCTGCAATCATTTGGTTGGTAATGGAGCCATAAAGTTTGCCTGTTTCTCCTGCTTTCGTATTGAAAACAATTTCCAGACCATTAATTGATTCGGATACACCACTTAATTCATTATTTAATGCTGCACGTTTTTCAACTGCTTTGCTGCGAATTTGGTCAATTTGTTTCATCGCACCAGGCGTTGCTAATAATGCAAAGCCTTGTGGAATTAAGAAATTTCGTCCAAATCCATCTGCAACTTTCTTCACATCCCCCGCGCGACCAAGTTTATAAACATCACGTAAAAGTAATACTTTCATTTTCAAGCCCTTTCTTGCTTATTGATTTTAGACGAAGGGTACAACGTCTTAAGCGACGAAATTTTACCAAATATTATATGATCGGTCAATCCTGGGCTTTTCCTTCCAAGATCTTGACATCATTAAGCTTAATTCCTGAATCTCACTAAAAGTAAAAACCAATCAAAAGGTTACCATTTATATAAATTAACGAATATTAATCACTGCTTGAAATTTGTCAAAGATGGTCAACTGAAATTAAATTAATACTAAAAATTGACGTTTGAATTTGTTTTACCATTTTCGACCCAGTTGCTTAAGCCTATATTTACATAAGTTTATATTAAACTTTAATATAAAAAAAATTTGATTATAGAAAAGATCTGATTCTTTATAGGATAGATGTCAAAGCAATACCGTATAAAAAATCACTGCGCAAGAAAAAATGGTTTGGTATACTTACTTTACTTTTAGAAAACTGAGGAAAAAATGGATCTAGCCAGCCTTAAAAAAAAATGGGAAGAAAAAGTACTTTTTCCTTTAATTCGTAAGTTTCCTGAAAGAAAAAAAGAATTTACCACGCCGTCCGGTTTACCTTTACCAAATTTTGCTTTACCGACTAATGAAGATTATATGGAAAAGCTAGGTTTTCCTGGGGAATTTCCATTCACGCGTGGAGTGCAACCAACGATGTACCGGGGGCGACATTGGACTATGCGCCAATATGCCGGTTTCGCCACAGCCGAAGAATCCAATGAACGATATCGATATTTGTTAGAACAGGGACAGACCGGTTTATCCGTCGCATTTGATCTACCCACACAAATCGGGTATGATGCCGATGATCCAATGTCCAGCGGAGAAGTAGGTAAGGTTGGGGTTTCAATTTCATCCTTGCGCGATATGGAAATTCTGTTTCGGGATATCCCATTGGATCGGGTTTCCACAAGTATGACCATCAATGCTCCAGCCGCAGTATTGTTGGCAATGTATATTGCTGTTGCAAAAAGACAAGGATGCGAGACAAATCGATTGCGCGGAACGATACAAAACGATATTTTGAAGGAATTTATCGCCCGAGGTACCTATATTTTTCCTCCAACGCCATCCATGAGATTAATTACAGATATTTTTAAATTCTGTAAGGAAAAAGTACCACATTGGAATACGATTAGTATTTCCGGTTATCATATCCGCGAAGCAGGTTCCACGGCGGTTCAGGAAGTCGCGTTTACATTGGC
This sequence comes from uncultured Anaerolineaceae bacterium, assembly GCA_964586385.1. GTDB lineage: Bacteria > Chloroflexota > Anaerolineae > Anaerolineales > Anaerolineaceae > UBA6170. Next base: position 45,956 of record CAZPIM010000006.1, on the reverse strand, counting down.
AGACGCAATTGCCTACGCGAGCGCAGCCATCGGTTCAGGATTAGAGGTAGATGATTTCAGTCAACAACTATCTTTTTTCTTTGCTGCTCATAATAATTTCCTTGAAGAGATTGCAAAATTTAGAGCAGCACGGAGATTGTGGGCAAAAATCATGCGGGACCGGTTTGGGGCAAAAGATCCTAAATCGTGGATGTTGCGTTTTCATACTCAAACTGGGGGTTCGACACTTACTGCTCAACAGCCAGAGAATAACGTCGTTCGTGTAACAATCCAGGCCTTATCTGCAGTTCTAGGGGGAACCCAATCCCTTCACACAAATAGTATGGATGAGGCATTATGGTTGCCAACTGAAAAATCGGTGCGTGTAGCATTACGAACACAACAAATTATCGGATTTGAATCCGGTGTCGCGGACACGATTGATCCTTTCGCTGGCTCTTTTTTGATCGAACAATTAACCGATGAAATTGAAAAGAGAGCCGCTGAATATATCCAAAGAATCGATGATATCGGTGGCGCGCTAAAAGCAATCGAACAAGGTTACATGCAATCTGAAATTCAGGAAGCGGCATATCAATTTCAAAAGTCAATTGAAAGTAAAGAAAATATTATCGTTGGTGTCAATGCATTTGGAACTCAGGAGAAAATTGAACTTGAACGTTTGAGTGTTGACCCAATGATTGAAATCAATCAAATTCAAAGATTAAAAGAACTCCGAGAAAAACGGAATAATACAAAAGTAAACGAACTTCTGGCTCGCATAGAAAAAACTGCGAAAACGGATGAAAATTTAATGCCCCTTTTCATCGAATGCGTTGAAAACGATTTAACTTTAGGCGAAATTTGTGGCGTACTAAGGAATATCTGGGGTGAATATCACCCACAAGCCTGGATCTAAAGGAGTAAAAATGGCGGTAGTAAAAAAAATAAATCATATTGCAATCGCTGTCAACGATGTGCAAAATGCGTTGGTTTTTTGGCGAGATGCATTAGGATTGGAAGTTGATCACATCGAAGATGTTCCAAGTCAAAAATCGGAAGTGGTATTTATTCCGGTGGGTGGTTCGGAGATCGAATTAGTTCACCCCACAAGTCAGGATACAGGTGTTGCAAAGTTCATTCAGGAAAAAGGCGGGGGTATGCACCATCTTTGCCTGGAGGTAGATAATATTGATGAAATGTTGGATAGTCTAAAGTCCAAAGGTGTACGATTAATCAACGAAACAGCTCTCGAACTTCCCGGAAGAAAGATGGCTTTTGTTCATCCAAAGAGTACAAATGGCGTACTTGTTGAGCTTTACCAGATCATTTAGGAAAAGATCGTTTCTGTTCAATTGAGTTTGGTTACTTAAATAAATTAACTGGATACGGATGCAGCCATAAAGGATTGTTCTTCCGCCTCGGCGACAGCAATTCCTTCTTTTTCGTTTACTTTTGTAAGTAAAAACCCACCAAGAGCAAAGAAAATAATTAAAGACACGATGCTTAATCGACTTCCACCCATAAACCTGCTAACCAGACCAAAAAGCAATGGACCAACCGTCCCAGCAATTTTCTCGCTGACACTAAAGAAACTATAGAATTCTGCTGATTTAGATTTTGGCATCATCCTGCCACAAAGCGAACGACTCAATGCCTGGCTTCCACCTTGAACCATTGCCACAGCAAATCCAAGCAGCCAGAAATGAATTTCTTTATAAAGGAAATAACCGCCAATTGCGATTAATGTATAAATTGCAATACTGAGTAAAATACCCCGCTTTGTTCCAATTTTCTTTGCCAACCAACCAAACAGGAAAGCAAACGGGATTGCCACAAATTGAACCATTAATAAGGTGCCAATGGTCGTGGTAGATGAAAAACCTAATTCGGTTCCATATATTGAAGCCATAAAAATGATCGTACCAATACCGTTGTTGTATAGCCAAAAAGCAACGATAAATTTGCTTAATTCTTTAAATTTCTTAATTTCTTTGAATGTGTTCGAGAGTCGATGAAAACTGGCTTTTACTGGGTTAAAACCACGTTCGCCGTCCAATATTCTGCGCGCTGGTTCCTTGATTGTTCGCCAAAACGGTATCGTGAAAATAAACCACCAAACAGCTACCGTCACAAATGATAAACGTGTCATTGTTTCGGTTAAATGATCTGGAGAAAACATGATCATGGCCAAATTAATAGCCAACATGATTCCACCGCCGGCATAGCCTAATGCATACCCGCGGGATGAGACCTGGTCAATCTCACTTTCATGCGCGATATGCGGTAAAAATGAGTCATAAAATACATTTGCTCCGGAAAATCCAATCGACCCAATAATATAAACAATCGATGCCATCAACCAATCACCGGAACGCACAAAGTATAAAAGCAGCGTGCCAAAGACACCTATGATAACGAATGCAGACATAAATCTCTTTTTTGCTCCAGAGAAATCTGCCATTGCTCCTAATATTGGTCCTAAGATGGCTACGATAACCAATGCAATTGTAGTGGTGAAAGCCCAATTGGAGGTTGCTTCATTTGCCGGTATTCCTTTTGAAGCTACTGAGGAGTAGTAAACGGGTAAAACTGCAGCCATGATAGTTGTCGCAAAAGCTGAATTTGCCCAGTCATACATTGTCCAAGCTTTAACTTCCCGTTTATGTAATGCGTTTTCCATTATTATTTTTCCTCTTCATTTCATTTTGAGAATCGGATTTAAACCATTATACATTTGAAAAACTAAAATGCTTTTTATATTTTCTATCTTCCAGATATAAAAACATTCTGGAAAAAAATGATAAATTTGACTCCATTGTTATAATACGTAGTTGAATTTTATAAATATAAAACATTTGTGCTATAATATCATGAGTAAATATTAGGTTTTACAGGAAGAAAATATATGGAACACATACGCGTTGTTGGAGCCCGAGAACACAATTTAAAGAACATTACAGTTGAAATACCGAGGGACAAATTAGTTGTCATTACAGGATTATCAGGATCGGGGAAAAGTTCTTTAGCCTTTGATACAATTTTTGCTGAAGGTCAACGACGATATGTTGAATCGCTTTCATCATACGCCCGACAGTTCTTGGGTCAAATGGATAAACCTGATGTTGATGCTATTGAAGGTTTGTCGCCAGCAGTCTCGATCGATCAGAAAGCTACCTCCCGTAATCCCCGTTCGACTGTAGGGACAGTCACAGAAATTTACGATTATTTGCGATTATTATTTGCAAGGATTGGTGTTCCACATTGTCCGGTTTGTGGTCGGGAAGTGAACAAACAATCTGCCCAGGAAATCGTTGATGTTATCAATAGTTTTCCGGAAAATTCTAAGTTAATCATTCTCTCCCCGGTCGTGAGGAGCAGAAAAGGCACTTATCAGGCAGTATTCGATGAAATTCGTAAAGCGGGTTTTGCAAGAGTCCGTGTTGATACCGAAATATTTAATTTAGAAGATGAAATAAAATTGGACCGCTATAAAATTCATACCATCGAAGCAGTTGTCGATAGAATAGTGGTCCGGAGATCAGAAAATAAAGAAGAACATAGTGCGTTTTTAACCCGCTTAACCGACTCTATTGAGACAGCTTTGAAGTTTGGAGAAGGGTATGTAACGATTCAGGATATCACCGCTGAACCAGCTCAGGATCATTTTTTTTCTGAACACCTTGCTTGCCCGGAGCATGGTTCAACCATGCCGGAAATTGAACCCAGAACATTTTCATTCAATACGCCACATGGTGCCTGCCCTGATTGTCAGGGACTGGGAACGAGAATGGAAATTGATCCTGATTTATTAATCCCTAATAAACACTTGTCATTGAATGAGGGTGCGATTACCACAACAGAATGGTCAGGTCCAAAAGAACAGGGTGGATATTATTGGGCAATGTTAAAATCGATGGCAGATTCTTTTCAAATTGATTTAAATGCTCCAGTAAATACGTTTACACAGGAGCAATTAAATCTCATTTATTATGGGACAGGTGATCAAACTTTTACTGTCACTATGGTTGGGAAAAATGACCGATCGGTAAGTTACCAGGCGAATTTTGAAGGGATTATCAATAATCTTCAGCGTCGTTTCAAAGAGACGAATTCAGAATATATACGGGAAAAAATTGGCTCGTTGATGAATGATCGCGCCTGCCCAACCTGTAAAGGCAATCGATTAAGATCAGAAGCTCTGGCAGTTACAATTGAAAATAATAATATTATCGAAGTCACGAATTGGCATATTTTAAAAATACTGGATTGGTCAAATTACCTTACTTCCGAGAAAACACCATTAAACAATCGCGATCAGATCATTTCGTCACGGATTTTTAAAGAAATTCAATCCCGATTGGGATTTCTGGTCGATGTGGGACTGGATTATTTAACTTTGATGCGCTCTGCAACTACATTAAGTGGTGGGGAAGCGCAAAGAATTCGATTAGCGACACAAATCGGATCCAGATTAATGGGTGTATTGTATGTGTTGGATGAACCTTCCATTGGTTTACACCCGAGAGATAATTCGCGTTTGTTAGCCACTCTGGAAAATCTACGTAATTTAGGAAATACTGTTATCGTTGTTGAGCATGATGATGAAACTATTCGCACGGCTGACTGGATTGTGGATCTCGGACCGGGTGCCGGAGAGCATGGTGGTGAAATTGTTGCTGAAGGTACTGTTGACGAAATCATTGCTTCAACAAATTCATTAACCGGTGCATATTTATCTGGAAAATTGCAGGTCCCGTTACCGGAAAAAAGAAGAAACGGGAATGGTCAGTTTCTAAAAATAATTGGAGCAAAGGCAAATAATCTAAAAAACCTGGATGTTGCCATTCCGTTAGGAAAATTAGTTTGTATCACAGGTGTCTCAGGTTCAGGAAAATCTACATTAATGGTTGATATTCTATACAATGCACTTTCCCGGGATATTATGGGTGCAAAAAACCAACCAGGTGAGTTTGATCACTTAGAAGGTGTTCAATACCTCGATAAAATCATTAATATTGACCAATCACCGATTGGAAGAACACCACGATCCAACCCGGGGACATATACCGGTTTGTTCGATGAAATTCGCGCTTTATTTACTGAATTACCTGAAAGTAAAATGCGGGGATATAAATTAGGCAGATTTTCCTTTAATGTTCATGGTGGACGATGTGAAGCCTGCCAGGGGCAAGGGCAATTGCGCATAGAAATGCAATTCTTACCGGATGTGTATGTGCCCTGTGATGTTTGCAACGGTCAACGTTTTAATCGGGAGACGCTCCAGGTTAAGTTCAAAGGAAAGAACATTGCAGATGTACTGGACACAACGGTGGAATCCGGGTTGGAATTCTTTACCGCATTTCCTTCAATTGTGAATAAATTACAAACATTAAATGAAGTTGGTCTTGGTTATGTACGTATTGGCCAACCTGCACCAACTTTATCCGGTGGTGAAGCACAACGTGTGAAATTAGCGAAGGAATTATCCAGACGTTCGACCGGAAAAACAATTTATGTTTTAGATGAACCTTCTGTTGGGTTGCATGCTGCTGATGTGCACAAACTTATCGAGGTATTACAACGTTTGGTAGAAGCAGGAAATTCGGTCATCATCATAGAACACAATATGGATATTATCAAGACAGCAGATTACTTGATTGATCTTGGACCTGAAGGTGGGGATCGTGGTGGTGAATTGATCGCTGTGGGCACACCGGAAGAAGTCTGTGCAATTGATGCTTCTTATACAGGGAAATACTTAAAAACATATTTACATGAACATCATGGTAAAGGCATGTAATGAATTCATTAACATTCAAACTTGAATTTTGACCTCCACCGGAATGAAAGATATTCATTGTGTTGAAATTGTCTTTAGAAAACAAAATACCATTTCATTTTTTGCAACAATTTTGCAGAATTATCGTCTGATTAATTCTAAAAATTTTCATTGAGGAATAAAATGGTTCTTTTAGAATACTGAGTATAATTTTTATGTAAAGTAAACAATTGTGTAGAAAAGGAGTTACATAGAATGAGTGCAGAATTGTTAGACGGAAAAGCGATTGCCGAAGAGATAAGATCAAAAGTAAAACTCGAAGTTGATTCTAGAGTCAAAGAAGGAAAATCAGTGCCTGGATTAGCGACAGTGCTGGTGGGTGAAAACCCTGCATCTCAGGTCTATGTAAGGTCGAAACATAAAGCATGTCAGGAAGCAGGCATTCAATCTTTCGGTTTTGATTTACCAGCAACCGCTTCTCAAGAAGAAGTAGAGAGCCTGATAAAAAAATTAAATCATGACCCAAAAGTTCATGGAATCCTGGTCCAATTACCTTTACCTTCCGGTCTGGATGAAGAACGTGTATTAAATATGGTTAGCATCGAAAAGGATGTTGATGGATTTCATCCATTAAATATTGGCAGACTTGCTCAAAAAGGACGCGACCCTTTATTTATCCCTTGTACACCCGCTGGAACTATGTACCTGATTGAAAAAGTTATTCCGAAAATTGAAGGAAAGAATGCGGTCGTTTTGGGCCGATCCAATATTGTCGGTATGCCAGTTGCTTTATTATTGGTTCGATCAAACGCAACTGTAACAATATGCCATTCCCGGACAAAGAATTTACCTGAAGTTGTGCGACAAGCTGATATTCTGGTAGCAGCAGTTGGGCGACCGGAAATGGTGAAAGGTAGTTGGATAAAACCGGGTGCGGTTGTGATTGACGTTGGTATTAATCGTATCGATGATCCCAATGCGAAACGAGGATATCGTCTGGTCGGTGATGTTGATTTTGAAGAAGCCAAAGAAGTTGCCGGTGTGATCACTCCAGTACCGGGAGGTGTTGGTCCGATGACGATTGCCATGTTACTGACTAATACTTTAAGAGCTGCGGAACTGGCGGATATCTAGAAAGTCTATTGTCAGACAATTGACAATTGATTGGTAAATTGCTAAACTTGGATTCAAATTAAGTTGTCTAACAATTGAAACAATAGAATGAATCCAAACATGACGAATCAAACTTTATTAATTAAAAATATTGATTTCCTCTTAACTATGGACGGCCACCATCGCGAAATTCAAAATGGTGGCCTTTTCATTAGAAATGGTTTTATAGAACAAGTTGGGTTTTCATCAGATTTACCGCAGACAGCAGATGAAATATTCGATTTTTCAGGTCATGTGGTCCTTCCTGGTTTCATAAATACCCATCACCATTTTTACCAAACTCTGACACGTGCAGTACCAGCAGCGCAGAATTCCAATTTATTTAATTGGCTAAAAACGTTATACCCGATCTGGGCAAGAATGAATCCCGATGATATCCGCATTTCTACCCAGACTGCTTTAGCTGAACTAGCTTTGTCCGGATGTACAACCGCCTCTGATCATTTATATTTATTTCCAAACGGCTCATTGTTGGATGATGAAATCAATGCGGCGAGCGAAGTAGGTTTACGTTTGCACGCATCCCGCGGATCGATGAGTTTAGGTGAAAGTAATGGCGGTCTTCCACCTGATAGTGTGGTTGATTCGGAAGAGCATATATTAAATGATAGTCAACGATTAATTCAAAGATATCATGATGGAACTCCTGGTTCAATGGTTCAGATTGTTCTTGCACCTTGTTCACCGTTTAGTGTGACTGGGGAATTAATGCGCGAATCTGCAAAAATGGCCAGAGAATACCATGTCCAATTACACACCCATCTCGCCGAAACACAAGATGAAGAGGTCTTTTGCCTGCAGAAATTTGGATACCGACCGGTTGGGTATATGCAATCCGTTGATTGGGTAGGAAATGACGTTTGGTTTGCTCATTCAGTCCATATCAATACAGAAGAAATCAAGGTTTTTGCAAACGAGGGTTGCGGGGTCGCTCATTGTCCAAGCTCGAATATGCGTTTAGGATCAGGCATTGCTCCAATCATGGATTATTTGACAGCTGGTGTAAAAGTTGGCCTTGGAGTGGATGGATCAGCCAGCAACGATAGTTCTCACCTTATGGCAGAAGCACGTCAGGCAATGTTACTCGCACGATTAAGAGCAGGTTTACTGGGAGCATCACTTTCCGGTGATGATTCACCATCTTTATTTAGCGCCAGAAATGCAATCGAAGTGGCAACTCGTGGGGGTGCAAGCGTATTGGGAAGAAATGATATTGGTTCATTGGAAGTTGGAAAATGCGCGGACTTTATAGCAATCGACTTAAATCGATTGGATTTTGCAGGTGGTCTCCATGATCCAATCGCTGCTTTATTATTTTGCAATCCACAAAAAGTTGATTGGAACTTTGTTCATGGAAAAGCAGTTGTTAAAAATGGAATTCTGGCTAATTTGGATTTGGATTTATTAATTCGGACACATAATTTGGCTGCAAAACGTCTATTACAAAGTTGATAAGGATCTCAAAGGAGAATGAATGAAATCGTTCTGGAATAAAAATTCACGGTTGATCGTAGATTGTGCAATGGGAAGAATACCTGCGGATATTTTGATTCAGGATGGTATTTGGGTATGCGTTCAAACCGGGGAATTAATTCCTCATACGGATATAGCAATTAAGAATCGACGGATTGCATATGTTGGATCGTCCGGGAAACACACAATTGGTAAAGAAACCAAAATTGTCAAAGCAAATGGTCGTTATTTGGTTCCAGGACTTATTGACGGACATATGCACGTTGAATCGGGTATGTTAACGGTCACTGAATTTGTGAGAGCGGTTTTACCGCGTGGTACTACAGCCATGTTTGTTGACCCCCATGAAATTGCCAATGTTCTGGGCTTAAAAGGCGTGAAAATAATGGTTGATGAGGCTTTGCTTCAACCGAATCATGTATTTGTTCAGGTTCCATCATGTGTCCCCTCAGCACCAGGGTTTGAAACACCTGGTTCCTCGATTACTCCAGCAGATGTCAAAGAAGCGATGGGCTGGGAAGGAATTGTTGGATTAGGTGAAATGATGAATTTTCCAGGTGTCGCTGCAAATGATCCAATCCTGCACGAAGAAATGCAAATTGCACACGATGCAAAAAAAATAATTGGTGGTCATTACGCTTCACCTGATTTAGGACTTCCTTTTCTTGGTTATGTAGCCGGGGGTCCTCAGGATGATCATGAAGGGACCAGAACTGAAGATGCCATTATTCGGGCAAGACTTGGTATGAAAGTGATGATGCGCTATGGTTCTGCATGGCATGATGTAGTTGAACAAATCAAAGCTGTGACCGAATTTGGCTTGGAACCGAGAAATTTCCTGTTATGTACGGATGATTCCATGGCTGCTACGTTGGTGATGGATGGACATATGGATAGAGCCATTCGTCACACGATTGAACAAAATATTGAGCCTATGCTAGCTATACAAATGTCAACCATAAATACAGCTCAGTACTTTGGTATGGACAGCGAAATCGGATTGATTGCCCCAGGCAGATATGCAGATATTGTTCTGGTAAAAGATTTATACAATTTCCAGGCGGATCTGGTCTTAGCAAAAGGTGAAATCGTGGCCGAAAAAGGGGAACTTCTGATTGATTTGCCAAAAATGAATTATCCCGACTGGGCAATCAATACGGTTCATTTAAAAAACAAAATCGAACCTTCTCAATTCGATATATTCATAGAATCCGGCAACGAAGTTATTGTGAATGTCATCGGAGTCATTGAAAACCAGGCACCAACGAAACATTTAAAATTGAATTTATCCGTGGAAAATTCTATTATTCAATTAGATCCACAAAAAGATGTTGCAAAATTGGCTGTGATAGAACGTCATCATGGTAGTGGCAGAATTCAAAATGGATTTGCGGCTGGTTTTGGTTTTAACAGAAAGTGCGCAATTGCATCAACTCTCGTCCATGACTCCCACAATCTCATCGTAACTGGGACTGATAATCAAATGATGGCTGATGCAGTTAATAGGTTAGCTGAAATCGGTGGTGGTCAAGTCGTCGTTTTGGATGGGAAAGTTATCAGCGAGGTAAGATTACCAATAGCAGGAATCATGTCAAACACAAGTGCAAAAGAAGTTTCTTCACAGGTGGCAAATGTGTTGGATGGTTTCAAACAATGTGGATGTACACTCAATAATCCGAATATGCAGTTAAGTTTATTAGCTCTGGTAGTGATTCCTGAGTTAAGATTATCCGATCTTGGTTTGGTTGATGTTAATCATTTTAAATTTATTTCCGTAATCGAAAATGAATAGGGAGAGAAAACTTGATGGACCATGTGCATGGTAAAAATTCACAAAAACCGTTAACACCATTTCAAAAACTTCAAATCGAATTATCACATGTGATAGAAGGAACACCAGCAGGGGAGAAATTACCTTCCGAACCGAAATTAGCAAAACAATTAGGTGTATCTCGGGCAACTTTAAGAGAAGCGATGCGTTCGTTTGAGGGAAATGGATTAATACGTAGGAAACAAGGGGTCGGAACCTATGTGATTGGTCCCACGCAAGTAATTGAAACCGGGTTGGAGGTTCTTGAAAGCATCGAGGCATTATCAGCAAAAATGGGTTTGAACGTCACGATGGGTGATTTAAATATTGATTACATAAAAGCAGATAAAACTTTATCAGGTCATTTCGGAATTGAACTTGATTCAGACTTAGTGAGTATTTCCAGAGTTATATTAACCGACAATCGTCCAATTGCATATTTAATAGATATTCTTCCTGAAACAATGATTTCCGAAGGCGACTTGCAAACAGGATTCACTGGTTCAGTTCTTGATCGCTTGATCGCAAGTAATAACTATGTTTTATCGAAATCGAAAACTTTAATTAATGCTGTTGGTGCAACATCCAGTATAGCCAAAGCTTTAGAAATTCAGCGGGGAGATGTTTTATTAATGTTTGAAGCGTTTCTTTATAATGATGAAGATTCAGTTATTGATTATTCGGTGAGTTATTTTCTACCTGGACATTTTCGATTTCAAGTGATGCGAAGGATTGGATAAATTTTTATTAATTAGAGGAATATGATGACAAAAATAACAAATTCTCAAATACAAAAAGTTTTAGAGCTTGTTGATTATAAACAAGACCAAATCGTACAGTTTCTAAAAGACATTGTTGCAATTCCGAGTATGGATTCAAAAATTGGTCCTGTCGGAGAAAGAATTGCCCAGGAAATGACAAAACTTGGTTTCAGTGAAGTCAGGTTTGATGTCATGGGAAACATTCTTGGAAAAATTGGTGAAGGTTCCAAAGTATTGGTCTATGATTCACATATCGATACAGTAGGAGTGGGAGATCCGGAAGAATGGACCCATGATCCGTTTATCGGAAAAGAAGAAAATGGAATCTTTTACGGTCGTGGTGCATGTGATGAGAAAAATAGCACGCCGGGTATGGTATACGGCCTTTCATTTGCACACGAAACTGGTCTTCTAGATGGATGGACTGTCTATTACTTTGGCAACATGGAGGAATGGTGTGATGGTATTGCACCAAATTCATTTGTAGAAGTCGACCCCAAAATCCGCCCCGATTTTGTCGTTATAGGTGAACCAACCAAAATGAACGTATATCGCGGACATAAAGGTCGTGTTGAAATGAAGGTTGTAGCCAAAGGGAAAAGTGCGCATGCAGCCAGTAATCACCTGGGTGATAATGCAATTTATTCCTTGTTGCCAATAATCGCCGGTATTCGGGATTTAGAGCCTAAATTAGGAGATCACCCATTTTTAGGTCATGGAAAAATCACCGTAAGTGATATGCAAGTAAAAACTCCAAGTATAAATGCTGTCCCGGATGAAGCAATTATTTATATTGATCGAAGAATGACATTTGGTGAAACGAAGGAAGAGGCAATTGAGCAGGTTAAAACACTTATTCCGGCTGAACTTAAAGAAAAAATCACTGTCGAGATGTTGTTTTATGATGAACCTTCCTATACCGGATTTGTTTTCCCTGTTGACAAATATTTCCCGGCCTGGGCTTTGGAAGAAAGTCATCCGCTGGTGCAAGCAGGACTAAAAACCCGAGAATTGATCGGTCTCAAACCTGCTCCTGCAGGAAAATGGAATTTTAGTACAAATGGGATATATTGGGCTGGAAAAGCTGGTATACCCAGTATTGGATTTGGACCTGGCGATGAAGAGACAGCCCACACAATCATTGATTCCGTACCATTGGCTGATGTCGTCAAATCTACAGCATTTTATGCTTTATTACCGGCTATCATAATGGAACAACTTTAACGATAAAATATACCAGTATACGAACCTGGTAAGTTTAATTAAATTGACTATGGAGGTAAAAATGCAAACAAGTTTTTTTGGTCGTGATTTTATAACCGACCTGGACTTCTCAAAAGAAGAAATTGATACAATATTGGATGTAGCATGGGATTTGAAGATGAAAAGGGCGTTAAAACAACCGACCCCTTATCTTCGTGATAAAACCATGGCCTTATTGTTCTTTTACAGCAGCACCAGGACACGTTCGGCTTTTGAATCAGCTTTCGCCCATTTAGGTGGACATCCGGCTTTTATCGAAAGTAGGACAACCCAGATTTCCCATGGTGATACGGAAAGAGAAATTGGTCAGATTATGGGTAGAATCTATGATGGTATTGCAATTCGCCACGTGGATTGGGGGATCGGTAACCGCTATATGAATTTAGTAGCAGAAGCATCTCCGGCTCCTGTATTTAATATGCAATGCGAATATTATCATCCATTCCAAATTCTAGCCGACCTGATGACAATTATCGAGAAAAAAGGTCGAAATTTGAAAAAGAAAAAAGTTGTTATGTCATGGGCTTATGCAGAGTCTTATCAAAAACCATTATCTATCCCTAATTCCATGGCATTACAATTCCCACGTTTTGGTCTGGACTTTGTGCTCGCTCACCCACCGGAATTTAAATTATCCGATGAGACAATTGCACGTGGAAAAGAAGAAGCCCGCAAAGCCGGTGGTAGTTTCGAAGTAATCGAAGACATGGAAGAAGCCTTCAAAGGTGCTGATGTTATTTATCCAAAATCATGGGGTCCATGGATGGTTACGACTGATGCAAAAGAAGCGGGTAATATAATCAGTAAATATAAGCATTGGATTACGGATGAAAGAAAAATGGCATTGGCCAAAGAAGATGCAATTTTCATGCATCCACTTCCTGCTGATCGCGGTGTTGAAGTAACAGATGGTGTCATGGACGGACCCAACTCGGTTATCTTTGACGAAGCTGAAAACAAAATGCATGTTTGTTCCGCAGTATATGCGTTAACAATGGGATAAAAATTTAATCGTTTATTAGGAGTATAGGTATGAGTGAAATTGGTGTTGCTGTCGTAGCTGTTGGTGGAAATTCATTGATTAAAGATAAAGACCATCAAACAGTCCCTGATCAATATGATGCGGGTGCGGAATCCATGCATCATATTGCAGATATGATTGAGCAGGGTTGGAACGTGGTCGTTACACATGGTAACGGACCACAAGTTGGTTTCATCCTTCGCCGTTCTGAGATCGCTTCAAGTGAATTACATGAAGTTCCTTTAGATTATTGTGGCGCAGATTCTCAGGGTGCGATTGGTTATATGTTTGCTCGCGCATTAACGAATGAATTTAAAAATCGCAAAATGAATAAAAAAGCAGCTGCAGTTGTTACCCAAACTGTAGTCGATATTAAAGATCCAGCTTTCGAACATCCAACCAAACCAATTGGTTCATTTATGGATGAATCTGAAGCAAAAAGACGTGCCAAAGACGATAACTGGATCGTAGTTGAAGATGCAGGACGAGGTTGGCGCCGCGTCGTTGCCTCTCCAAAGCCGGTAGATATCATCGAAGCTGATGCGATACGAGCATTAATTAATGCAGGAATTGTTGTCGTTGGTGTTGGTGGTGGTGGTATTCCGGTTATTCGTCTTGAAAATGGCGATTTATTGGGTTGTGAAGCTGTTATCGATAAAGATTTCGGATCCTCCCTATTAGCGACGATGCTTGGCGCAGATCTCTTTGTTATCAGTACTGCAGTAGAAAAAGTTGCTATAAATTTCAATAAACCAAATGTAAAATGGCTTGATCAATTGACTTTAGCAGAAGCAAAACAATATATCGAAGAAGGACATTTTGCTAAAGGAAGTATGTTGCCAAAAATACAAGCGATTGTAAAGTTTCTTGAGAATGGTGGAAAGAAAGCACTCATCACAAATCCTGAAAATATCGGTAGAGCACTAAAAGGTGAAACCGGTACCTGGATTGTAAAAGAATAAACATTAATCATAAGACTTCCTCAAAAAAGAGGAAGTCTTATACTTTATTTCCGAGCATAATTCCTTATAATAAATAACATAAAAAACATGTGATTGATTCCATGTGACCGTCATTTACTAAAAATTGATTTTGGTACAATCACTTTCTAAGTATTTACTAATCCAATTCCATTTTAATTTGTCAATTTTTCGATTTTTATTATAAAATTACCAAGTTGTCTATACAGGAAGGAGGTTCAAGCGGTAGAAGGTTGAAAATTTTCCGTTTCAATTAAAAGAAACTATATTGTTTAGATATTGAGGAGATGAAATGAAATCAAAGTTATTTTGGAGAGTTATTGCAGGTCTGATGATCTTGGCTTTCGCGCTAAGTGCTTGTGGACCGGCGACCGAAAAAGTTGGTGAGTTCGAGATCCCGAACGTCGAAAAAGGTAAATTCAATGTAGCCATGGTATTAATCGGCCCACATGATGATGGTGGTTGGTCACAATCTCATTATGAAGGTCTCGATTATGTTAGTAAAAATGTACAAGACGTTAATGTTGCATATATCGAAAATGTTCCTGAGGGTGCTGACTCCGAACAAATCTTCCGAAGTCTTTCAAGAAAAGGATTTGATTTGATTTTTGGAACGTCCTTCGGTTTCATGGATCCTATGGAAATAGTTGCTGGTGAATTCCCGGATACAACCTTTATTCACATTTCAGGGTACAAATCCAATACCACCAACTTTGGAAATCTTTTTGGTGGCATGGAAGTGATGAAATATTTAGCCGGTATGTTAGCTGGCGCTCGTGCAAAACAAGATGGTAATCTAAAGATTGGTTATATGGCCACATTCCCGATTCCTGAGGAATTGCGTTTAGGTAATGCAATTGCATTAGGAATGAGAAGAACATGTCCTGAATGTACAATGGATGTCCGCTGGATTAATACCTGGCATGACCCGATTATCGAAAAAGAAGCATCCGCATCTTTGTTTGATGCCGGTGCCCAAGTAGTTTTTACCGGTGCTGATACTCCTGCAGTTGCTGACGTTGCAACCGAAAAAGGCAAATGGGGCGTAACCTATGACTGGTATGGTTCCTGTAAAGCTGATGGTTGTTTGACTGCTCCTTATTGGAATTGGGGTCCAGTGTATGCAAAAATCGCCCAGGGCGTCAAAGACGGAACGTATGCTGTAGGTTGGGATTACTTCGATGGTGATACCGGTGCCTTAGGCTTGTACGGATTTATGGAAGGCCAGGAATTGACCAAGGGTCTCGCCGATTTAGACCCGGCTGTGATCCAAGAGGTTCGAGATTTAATTGCGAAGAATCTGGCTGGAGAATTCACACGGTTTGATGTATTCTCAGGTGAAATCAAAGATAACAAAGGCAATGTTGTCGTACCCGCTGGTGAAACTTTACAACAGGTTGACCTGGATGCATTCCCGGAAACTGGCGTTGGTTGTACGTATTGTATGAAATGGTGGGCTGAAGGCATCACCGCTGAATTACCTGAATAATTTACTACTTAACAGGGGGGGAGAAAGCTCCCTCCCTGTTTATTTTTTTTAATTTTTTGAATTTACAATTGAGGATTGATGAATCAAACCGAAGCTGCTTTGGTTAAAACTAACGTTGTTGAAATGCATGGAATTATCAAACGTTTTCCAGGTGTTTTGGCAAATGACCATGTTGATTTTGATTTAAAAGAAGGCGAAATTCATGCTTTATTGGGGGAAAATGGCGCTGGGAAGAGCACGCTCATGAATATTTTGGCAGGATTATATAAACCTGACAATGGAACGATTTTTGTTCATGGAAAACAAAAAACATTCTCATCTCCAAAAGATGCAATTGAGGCTGGAATTGGAATGATACACCAGCACTTTATGTTAGTACCTTCTCAGACAGTAACTGAAAATATTTTATTGGGGTTGAATGAACCTCGATTTATTATGAATTTGAACCATTTTGACCAGAAAATTGTTCAATTAGGGGAAAAATTTGGTTTACCGGTTGATCCAAAAGCAAAAATTTGGCAATTATC
>CAZPIM010000006.1:0-29598 GCA_964586385.1 uncultured Anaerolineaceae bacterium | reverse complement strand
AATCCAGGAAAACCAGTCTTGAAAGTAGATAATATTCACTGTTTAAATGATAAAGGGCTTACTTCCGTTAGAGGAGTAACCTTTGAAGTGAGAACCGGAGAAATAGTTGGTATTGCCGGAGTAGCAGGAAACGGGCAAAAGGAACTGGCAGACGTATTAACCGGATTACGGAAATGTAGCCAGGGAAAAATTACTGTTCAGGGTGAAAATATCACTAATTGTGATGCGAAGGCTGGTATTCGACATGGTGTTTCGCATGTTCCAGAGGATCGCACACACGTTGGTACAGCACCGAATTTAAGCGTGACAGATAATGTCATCATGAAAAACTATAATAAGAAACCAATATCCAATGGTTGGATTCTTGATACACCTGAAGCTGAAAAGTACGCAAAAGAATTAAAAAAAATCTATGACATTGTAGTTCCTTCGATCAACACGCCTGTGCGGTTATTATCCGGTGGAAATCTTCAGCGGGTAATTCTGGCAAGAGAAATTTCATCAGAACCAACATTTATGGTTGCGATGCAACCAACCAGAGGATTGGATGTAGGTGCAATTGAAGGAGTACAAAAACTATTACTCATTCAAAGAGATGCTGGTGCTGCAATCTTATTGATTTCTGAGGAATTGGAGGAATTGATTTCACTTTCAGACAGAATTCTTGTTATGTACGAAGGTGAAATTATGGGTGAAGTGTTGGATGGAAATATAGATTCCATAGGAATGATGATGACTGGAACCCGACAAAGTCAATTGCAAAAGGCGGGAGAAATCAATGAAAACTGATTTAATCGCTACTCGAAAACCATTATTGCCTTTCCATATAAAATTTGAACAAAGAATTTCTGATGTTCCCCGTTGGTATCCGTTGGTGCTTTCCTTAGCTGCAGTGGTGGTCGCTCTCCTCATTGGGGCAATCGTATTAGCAATCAGTGGTGGAAATCCTTGGGCGACGTATGCCCATATTGCAAGAGCTTCCTTTGGAAGTGTCGGAGTATTTTCAGACACACTGGTAAAAGCTACGCCATTGATTTTGGTCGGTTTAGCTTGTTCAGTTGCTTTTCGAATGAAGTTGTGGAATATTGGTGCAGAAGGTCAATTTTTTATGGGAGCTTTTGGCGCTTCAGCAGTTGTTTTAATTCCCCTTCTTCCGGAAACAGCACCAAACTGGCTGTTTATTGTAACCATGATTTTAGCCGGGATGTTTTGCGGTGCAGTTTTTGGATTCATTCCTGGTATTTTAAAAGCTACCTTCAATGTCAATGAGGTTATTTCGACCTTGATGCTAAATTATATTGCAGTTGCCTGGAATAATTATTTCATTTTTGCCATTTGGACTGAAGGTGGATTTCAAATGTCAAAAGTGTTTCCAAAAAATGCCTGGTTACCACGGTTAACGGATTTAGGTAGTGAATATCCGTTTTTCCGCGGATTAACAACGCATTTTGGTTTGATCATTGCAATTATTGCCGCAGTGATTATTTGGTTTGTATTAAATCGGAGTAGGTGGGGATATGAAATTCGCTTGATTGGGGACAATCCAAAAGCAGCAAATTATGCCGGAATTCCAATAAAAAAGCATATGGTACTGGTGATGATTGTCTCTGGGGCTTTGGCTGGATTAGCGGGAATGTCAGAAATTAGTGGTGTCGTTCATCGCTTACAGGGTGCAATATCTCCCGGGTATGGCTTTACAGGTATTATCGTGGCGTGGTTAGCAAAGTTGAATCCAATCGCAGTGATTTTTGTGTCAATTTTATTTGGTGCATTAATATTAGCTGGTCGGGAAATACAACCATCTGGTGTGCCAAAGATGATTCAGGGAGTAATTCTGGTGTGTCTGATCGCAAGCGATTTTCTGATTCGATATCGTGTAAAAATTATTCGTAATTCTGAAGAGGCTTAACCGTGGATATCATAATTATTTTGCAGGCAGGCGTAGCTTCTGGTACAGTTTTGTTATTTGCCACATTGGGTGGAATTTTTAATGAACGAAGTGGAATTATGAATCTGGGTCTTGAAGGCATGATGTTAATTGGTGCCATGACAGCATTCAGTGTAACTGTTAAAACGGGTAATCCATGGTTAGGATTGATACTCGCGATGATCGCCGGTGGATTATTAAGCCAGGTTCATGCATTTATTACCATTACCTTGCAAGCTGACCAGGTGGTAAGTGGACTTGCACTTACATTTTTAGGTACCGGTATCAGCCTGGTTCTTGGGGAAGGTTTAAGTAAAGCTGGTGTTATTTCGTTATTACCCGTTCTGTCAATTCCCCTTTTATCTCAAATTCCATTATTGGGAAAAATATTCTTTTTTAATCAAAGTATTTTAGTGTACTTAGGTTATTTAATGGTTCCTTTATGTTGGTGGTTTATCAATCGAACGCGTCCGGGTTTACATCTACGTGCCGTTGGAGAATATCCTGCAGCAGCGGATGCTCTTGGGATAAATGTGTATCGGGTTCGTTATTTTTATGTTTTTGTGGGTGGTTTGTTTGCTGGTTTAGCAGGTGCTACGATAAGTCTTGCAATTTCACCAGGTTGGTTTAGTGAATTGACTACTGCCGGCCAGGGGTGGATTGCTATTGGCTTGGTTATCTTTTCCCAATGGGATCCTTTTAGGGCAATGTTTGGATCGTATGTGTTTGGTGCTTTGAGAAGATTAATTCTTGATATACAAGGACCAGCAATTCTGTTCGGTATTGCAAATCCTTTTTACTACAATCCGTATTACGGATTCTTTTTGCAGATGTTACCTTACGCTTTTACAATTATTGTTTTAGTTATTGGTTCAAAAGAAGCAGTCAAAAAACGACTAGGTGCACCTGCAGCGCTGGGAATTCCATACATTCGCGGCCAAAGAGGAATATAAATTTTTCTATTTTGAAAAATAAACTTAACTTGTATGCATAAATTAATTACAGCATTACAATAATAAAAAACATCTTTTGTGAGGAGAAACTTCCTAAATTATAACCCTTCCGGGTTAGTGGATGAAAAAATCAGATAATGAACAAATTTTTAGGTTATCGATGCTCGATTTGTAATGAAGAATTTTCATTTACAAGCGAAATTTATACCTGTCCTAACGATCATGGCAATTTGGATGTCATTTTAGATACAGGAACGATTCGAAGAAAATATGAAGTTTCAGATATTACTTCAAGAAGAGAAGAATCACTTTGGAGATATTTACCTTTGTTGCCGGTCAACGATCCCGGTGGGGAAGGGACACCTCTTCGAGCCACTGGTTTTACACCATTATATTCTCCAGTTACCATAAAAAATGCTTTAGGATTACGTGATTTTTGGATAAAAGACGAAGGTAGAAACCCGACCGGATCATTTAAAGATCGGGCAAGTGCTATTGTTATATCACGTGCGCAGGAAATAAATGCAGATGTGATTGTGACTGCATCCACTGGGAATGCCGGAGCAGCTTTAGCTGGATTGTCTGCCGCAGTCGGGCAAAAAGCTGTTATTTTCGCGCCAAAGACAGCTCCACCTGCAAAAATCGCACAACTATTGATTTACGGCGCAAAAGTAATATTGGTGGATGGGAATTATGACGCTGCATTTGATTTATCAATCGAAGCGTCAAGGGAATTTGGGTGGTATTGTAGAAATACAGGTTTTAATCCATTCACTGTTGAAGGGAAAAAAACCGCGGCTTATGAAATTTGGGAACAAGTGGTTTTGGGTGAATCGATGTCACATAAACCATTATCCATCTTTGTAAGTGTTGGTGATGGCAATATTATCAGTGGAATTCATAAAGGATTTAAAGACCTCATCGATTTAGGTTGGATTGAACACATGCCAAGATTATTTGGTATTCAATCAGAAGGATCTTCAGCAATTGCGAATGCATTTTTTCAATCGACAGAAGAGATCTTACCAGTGAAATCGAATACTATTGCAGATAGTATTTCCGTTGATTTGCCACGTGATGGATTGCGGGGTCTACGTGCTGCCATTCAAACCAAAGGCAGTTATATGACTGTCAGCGACCAAAAGATTTTAGATTCAATAGCGTCGCTTGGAAAAGTCGGAATTTTTACAGAACCAGCCGGCGCAACAGCGTATGCGGGTCTGGTAAAAGCGATCGAAAATGGAATTATTAATTCATCAGATCCGGTTGTTATCATCAACACGGGAAATGGATTAAAAGATGTGCGTGCTGCGATGATGGCAGTTAACGAAGCACCAGTGATAGAACCTTCGCTTGACTCATTAAAACGATTATTAAAAATATGATTTTTGGAGGCTAAATTTTGAAGGAAGATATTGTTTATTCAATCATAGCTCCTATCTTCAATGAAATAGAAAATTTGCCGGTTTTATATCACCGCATAACTGACATAATGGATCAAACCAATGAACCCTGGGAATTGTTGATGATTGACGACGGATCAACGGACGGGTCAACGGACTTTATTCGGGATCTTGCCAAAAATGATGAGCGCATACGCCCAATCATCTTTGCTCGGAATTTTGGTCACCAAATCGCGGTAACTGCCGGACTGGATTATAGTAGAGGCCAGGCTGTCACTATAATTGACTCTGATCTTCAGGATCCACCGGAAGTGATTTTAGAGTTGATCAAAAAATGGAAAGAAGGCTTTGAAGTAGTATATGCAGTTCGTTCGGAACGGGAAGGCGAGACATGGTTTAAGACATTTACTGCCTCTCTATTTTACCGATTGATCTTTCGAATAACGGATGTAAAAATACCAATGGATACTGGCGATTTTCGCCTTATGGACCGAAAAGTCGTCAATGTTATGAATTCGATGCGTGAACACCATCGATTTTTGCGTGGTATGTCTGCCTGGGTAGGATTTAAACAAATCGGAGTGGAGTACAAAAGAGCGGCAAGATTTTCCGGCTCTACCAAGTATCCTTTTAAAAAAATGTTAAAACTAGCATTAACTGCGATTACAGGATTTTCCTATGTGCCTTTGCAACTTGCAACGTATTTGGGATTTATTTCAGCTGCTATCAGCATCATCACGATTCCTGTCGTTGTAATATTAAGGATTGCAGGATCCCAATCATTTTTTGGCCAGGCAACCACATTAATCGCTGTCCTCTTTTTTGGTGGAGTGCAATTAATTTCGCTTGGAATTTTAGGAGAATATATTGGTCGCATTTATGATGAGGTTAAAGGTCGACCATTATACATCGTAACAGAAGCCCCTATTAAACAAAATAACATGAATAAACAGGAGTTATAACAATGGCACGAATTGATTTATCCATAAATAAAAGTGGACGTAATAATGCAGTAAAACGATTCAGAGAACAAAATATCATCTTACCGACCTATAGAGAAATGAAAAATCCGGAATTAATTCCGCAGAAGTTTCAAAAAGAGCTGGATAATATTGGTCTATGGGATATTCATCCGAGAAATTTATTCAGAATATCATGGAAAAACCAACCCAAACTCACTGGTGGTGAATTTGGGAAAGTCAATTATATTGAGATTCCCAGTGAGATATCTGGTGTATCAGCAAGAATTATTATGTTGGTTGGAAAATGGTTCCCGACCGGGGCTCATAAAGTTGGGGCAGCTTACGGTTGTTTGGTCCCTCGCATAGTAACCGGCCAATTTGATCCTACAATTCAAAAGGCTGTGTGGCCATCGACTGGCAATTATTGCCGTGGCGGAGCTTATGATTCTGCCTTAATGGCTTGTCAGTCCATTGCGATTTTACCTGAGGGAATGAGCAAAGAAAGATTCGATTGGTTGAAACAGGTGGCAGGTCAGGTCATCGCTACACCAGGCACAGAATCCAATGTGAAAGAAATATTTGATAAATGTTGGGAATTACGTGCATCAGGTGAACCATTGGTTATTTTTAACCAATTTGAAGAATTTGGAAATTACATGTGGCATTATGATGTAACCGGTAACGCATTTCAAAGTATTCTTGATCTTGAAATGGGTCCGAATGATCGGTTAGCGGGGTCCTGTTTTACAACCGGTTCAGCCGGGACGATTGCAAGTGGAGATTATCTTAAACAAAAATATCCTGGGTCAAAAATTATTGCCAGCGAAGCCTTACAATGTCCAACTTTACTAAATAATGGATTTGGTGCACACCGTATCGAAGGGATAGGAGATAAACACGTTCCCTGGATTCATAATGTGAAAAATACTGATTTCGTAACTGCAATTGATGATAACTCTGTTGTTCGAATTGCAAGGTTATTTAATGAACCCGAAGGTCAAGCGTATTTACGCAAAAAAGGTGTGAATCCGGAAATGATATCAAAACTCAACCTCTTCGGATTCTCCGGAATTGCCAATATGTTAACAGCAGTTAAATTTTCGAAGTATTATGAACTGACCGAAAATGATATTGTTTTATCTGTTCTTACTGATTCGATAGAACTTTATGGAACGAGAATTGAAGAATATCGTGAAGAAGAAGGGCAGTTCACTGGATATGACGCTGCAGAAGTGTATGCCGGGGATTTATTAGGTGAAACAACCGATAATATGCAGGAATTAACTTATGAAGATCGTAAACGCGTCCATAACTTAAAATATTACACCTGGGTAGAACAACAGGGAAAAACGTATCCAGAGATTATGGACCAATGGTATGATAACGATTATTGGACAGGTTATCAAAATCAAATCTCTGAATTTGATGAATTGATCAATGAATTTAACGAAGATGTAGGGTTAATCAAAAAATATCAGTAATCAATAGACAAGATCAAAAGCAACCCTAAATGAATTTTATCGTTTAGGGTTGTTTAAGAAATTGAATATAAGGGAATTGGAGGTGAAGATGACTAAATTTCCAGATGATACAGATTTAATATTAGTAGCCATCTTACCCAATCCAAAAGATTTGGACATTGCACGTGTTTTTGGGTGGTATCGAATCCCATTAAAGTCAGCACCAAAAGTTATTGCTGTTGACTACCTTGCCTTTTACCAGACCGGTTCTTTTGGGGAGGATTACCGATGGAAGATCAATTTGATCGCACCGGTAAAGGGGCATGAGTTAACCACACGAAATTCCTTATTAAAGAATGACCCTAATCACCCACGAGCAAAAGAAGAATATTTTAAAATTCAGATTGGCCAATTAATTCCATTAGACAAACCGATTATTGCTGACCAATGGCGAAGAATTACCTTCTTTTATACGACGGGTAATTTATTAAAAACAGCCTTGACAATACGGGATCTGGTGGTTACGGGCGAAGATCGCTTCGTACTTTGGAAAAACCTTCGCGAGCGAATGGGAAATTCAAAGATGGATGATCCACCAGAACAGGACTTTTCCGAATGGAATTTGAATTTTATAAAGTTATTAAGTGATTGGGATAAAATAAAGGATCTAGAAAGTAAGTATGGAGAAAGTTACGATTGAGTCGAATTAGAGGCCGAAAATGAAACTTTTGATTTCCAATGGAACCATCGTGACACCATCGGACCAATATGTTGCAGATATATTGATTGAAGATGAGAAAATAAAGTTTATTGGCAAGGATTTAACTTCCCAATTAGATATCGAACGAATCGATGCTTCCGGAATGTTCGTTCTTCCCGGAGGCGTAGATGTTCACACCCATTTCGATCTGCCAATGTTTGGTACAGTCTCATCTGACGATCATTACTCAGGTCAGAAAGCTGCTGCTTTTGGCGGAACAACGACTGTAATCGATTTTGTCCCTCAAAATAGTGCTACTCTCCTCGCTGACATTGATTACTGGCACCAAAAGGCAGATTCAAAAGCTGTCATTGATTTTAGTTTTCACATGAACATCACCAGATTTTCCAATGAATTAGCCAAAGAAATTCCCTTATTATTGAAAGAAGGAATTACTTCTCTAAAGGTTTTTACTGCCTATAATGATACGCTTCGACTGGATGATGGATCCATTTTTAAAGTGATGCGCATAGCTGCGGAGAATGGATTTTTAACAATGATGCATGCTGAAAATGGAGACATCATTGATATTTTGGTAAAAGAAGCATTATCTAAAGGTAATACAGACCCAATATGGCATGCCCGAACCAGACCTGCCTGGGGAGCAGTCGAAGCAGTTGTAAGAGGGATTTCGTTTGCTGCTCAATCCGGAGCTCCTTTGTATATCGTACATATGAATGCAGCGGGAGAAGTTGATCAGCTACAAATGGCGCGTAATCAGGGTTTGCCGATCATGGGAGAAACGTGTCCTCAGTATCTGTTTTTTGACGAGAGCTTTTTAGAGAGAAAAGATGGATCTAAGTGGATTTGTTCACCACCCTTGCGTTTGAAAACCGATAATCATCGTCTTTGGGAAGGGTTATCTAAAGGTACAATACAGGTGCTCGCAACAGATCATTGTCCATTTTTCTATGATGGAACAAAACCTATTGAATATGAAGGTCAAAAAATTCAGATCGCAGGAAAAGAATTGGGATCCAAAAACTTTACAAAAATTCCCAACGGATTACCAGCAATAGGTGACCGATTACCAATAATTTGGACAGAAGGAGTCGGAAAATCAAAGATAACCTTAAATCAGTTCGTTTCTATTTCATCAACGAATCCTGCAAAGATTTTTGGGCTATATCCCAAAAAAGGAGCAATTTTACCCGGTAGTGATGCCGATCTTGTAATTTGGGATCCTAATAAGAAAGTCAAATATGGTAAGGATGTTGCCCAACACCGCACCGATTATAATTTGTTTGAAGGATGGGAATTGACTGGATTTCCAATTAAAGTCTTTTTGCGGGGAAAAATGATTGTGGATGGAAACAATTGGTTTGGTAAAAGAGGACAAGGGGAATTTGTCAAAAGATCACCGAATGCAGATATTATTTAATATAGCAAAATGATCATTTTTATACCATTTATTCTATTAATTATTTCTGCTCTTTCCGTGCTAATTTTCGACCGGATTAAATTAAATGTCGGTAGAATTTGGTTATTTTCTGCTTTGTTTTCTTTCATTAATTGGGGACTGATATTAGGGTTCAAATGGTTGATTCCTCTTAATTATTCCATATTGAATTGGTTCCCATTTGCAGGTTTTTTCGAAGAATCAATTGTACTGAGTTTAGATCAATATTCATGGGTTTTCGCTTTTGCGCTTGCATCGATTCAATTAGCAATTATCCTGACTGATTCAACCAGACTTGAAGTATTACCTACAGCAAACATTTGGTCCGGTATTATTATCATTAATGCCTTGGGTTATGTTTCAATTTTAGCGAATAGTTTCTTAACAATTTTCCTGATTTGGACATTAATTGACATTGTTGAGTTATTGATTGTGTTATTGACTGTAAGGAATGATGAGATGGTGAATGTCGGTGTCATTTCATTCGCTGTCAAGATTGCTGGAATTATTCTCTTAATGGTAGCTGTATTTATAAGTATCTCTCAAAACCAACCTATTTCTCTGACTCTTATGAGTAAAGAAGCCAGTTTAATTATGCTAGCTTCTATTGGTTTGCGTCTGGGCGTTATCCCATTCAACCTACCATATATGAAAGAAATTCCCCTTAGAATTGGTTTAGGGAACACTATTCGGATGGTTGGAGTCGCATCCGGATTGATTATCCTTATTCGTTTCATGCAAGGAGCCAGTTTGCTGGAAACCAGCCCAATCATACTTTTTGCGCTTTCAATTGTTGGTTTTGTTGCATCATTAATGTGGTTGGTTGCAAAAAATGAATTGGTTGGACGTCCATATTGGATAATAGTGTTGACTTCTTTTTCTATCATCTCAGCGATTAAGGGAAATAGTATTGCATCGATTGTATGGAGTATTGACTTATTACTCGTAGGTTCTGTTTTCTTTCTTTTTTCAGAGAAAGATAAGAGATTAATATTTCTTCCTTTACTAGCTACGATTGGAATTAGCGGTTTACCCTTTACTCAATCTGCTTATGGATGGATTACTCTAGCGAGTGCAGACACAATAATGGGGATAATACTTAATATTTTTTCTTCAATTTTTCTCATATTGGGAAGTGTTCGCTATTTAAGCAGGTTTAACAACGAATTAAAGTTAAGAGAGCGATGGATTTGGATCATATATCCTTTAGGTCTGTTTTTTCCAATTCTCTCCCATTGGTTGATTTTTATCTTTAGTCCTTTTGATTGGATCCAAGCAGGGATGTATTGGGCGAGTTTGCCGGTTTTGTTTTTTACGATTTTGGTTTTCGTGTTAGTTCGAAGAATTGGACGTGTAGCTGAATACACTGATTGGCTAATTACAATATTGACTCGAATTGGAGATTTTATTATTTCCATTCTAAGTTTGAACTGGCTCTACAAATCCTTGTGGTTTTTAATCAGGATTTTACAAGCGATCGTAAATTTATTTTCGAACCTTCTTGAGAGTCAAACTGGAATTATTTGGATTTTCATATTAATTGCTGTTTTTATAACTGTTGTGTTTCCAGGAAGTCAGTAAATAAAATGACCGATTTATTAACAATATTGCCACTGATTGTTATTTTTGGAGCATCGCTTATATTATTTCTAAATATTAGTTGGCGATGGAATATTTTAGCATTATCAATCCAATATGTCGGTGTTTTTTGGCTGGTACTTACGTTGTGGCCAACTGGTCTAGCTGCAGTGAAACTCGTTAGTGGTTGGATGTCCGGCGCAATTATTGGATCATCAGCATCTGAAAAAATAATAAATCGAGAGGAAATTCATTTTTCATCGAAAGAAGAAATCAGGTTTAAAGCAGTACTTTGGTTTGTTGTTCTGATGATTGTTTTAGCAATAATTCCGAAGATCTCAGATTGGCTGCCACTCTCCAGCAATATATTAACTGGTAGTTTATTATTAATTGGAATTGGATTATTGCAGTTAAGTATTGCAAATGAACCTTATAGAATTATCTTTGGGTTATTAACGGTTCTTTCAGGGTTTGAGATTATTTATGCAGGACTGGAAAGTTCGGTTTTGGTAGCAGGCGTCTTATCCATTATTACGCTAGGCATTTCTTTTATCGGAGTATTTATTTCTCAAGTAAAAAATGAGGAGTCAGTACCTTGAATGCTCCACAAATTTGGATTTTCATACCATTCTTAATGTCCTTCGTTTTATTATTGGCACGAAAAAAACGAATTTTTTCTGCCATATTTGCAGGTGTTTCTTGTGCATTTCTTTCGATATTTGCTTTGACGGTAAAAATCGGAGAAATTTTTCCCATGGGACCGGCAACGATGGAAATTGGGTCCACACTTACATTTTTTGGGCGATCGTTTAATCTTGTCGATGGGGACAGATATCTTATTGCCTTATTGTATGGAATGGGTGCTGTCTGGTTTTTTGGATCAATAATATCAGTAACCAATAGCGAATTTGTTCCAGGTGGATTAGCCATTATCGCCTTGATGATTGCAGCTTTTTCTGTTGAACCATTTCTTTACTCAGCATTAATCATTGAAATGGCAGTATTAATCAGTATTCCAATATTAATCCAACCCATGAAACCGCGTGATATTGGACTTTCAAGGTATTTAATATTTCAAACGCTGGCTATGCCTTTTATTTTATTGGCTGGATGGGGTTTTGAACAAGCAGCAATTAGCTCAAATTCTTCACAAATTAATATCTTTGCTGTAATTTTTCTTGGTTTTGGTTTTTCGTTGTATTTAGCGGTATTTCCTTTTTATACATGGGTACCTTTATTGGCTGAATCTGGACATCCATATGCTTCTGGTTTCATTTTTGCCACTTTGCCTACAGCAGTCCAACTTATCCTGGCAGATTTCATAAACACATATACCTGGCTACGAAATACAACCATCATTAATACTGCTGCACAGCCCATGGGCATTGTTATGATCGTCATTTCCGGAATTTGGGCAGCTTTTCATAAGTCTTTATTAAGATTATTTGGGTACCTCATATTAGTTGACATCGGATTTTCAATTATTGCTTTTAGCTTTAATTCACAGGCAGGTTGGCAAATTTATTTCTCCTCAATATTTCCTAAATTGTTTTCAATTGCAATTTGTGCATTGTCAATATCCATTCTTAGCAGCAGCCAGGTTAAGTTACACCTGGACTACATGAAGGGTCAATTTTATTCCCATCCTCTTTCAATTATTGCATTTCTGACCGGATGGTTTTCATTAAGTGGGATACCACTTTTTCCGAGTTTTCCAAACCGTCTGGCATTGTTAATGGAACTATCTGAAACTTCAATACCACTTGTTATTTGGTCCCTTGTAGGAGTTTTTGGACTTTTGTTTGCCAGTTTTCGAATGATTTCGGTGTTTTTTTCACGAAATGAAGACAGTAATATCGCTATTCATGAGACTCCCATCCAGTCTATATTCTTAATCATAGGAATCCTGGTTTTGATCATTATCGGGCTTTTTCCGAATTTTTATAATAATCTTTTTTTACCGATGATGAGTGTATATGAAAATCTCTCGTAGTAAGGCAAGAAATACAGTGATTATGCGATGGTATAATTTTTTAATATAGTTTTTTTGGAGACACCTTATGGATTTCGAACAAATATTAAAGCGTATTGAATGGTTGGATGATGAGAGACGTAAAGATAAATTGCTAATTTCGTCTCTGGAAGATAGATTGATGAAAAGCGAAGGGAATATCACGCCACTCATGCAGGAAATCAAAACTGTTTCCAACGATTTGAGCCGCATACAAGCTACAATAACCAGATTTGATCAAATCGATTCTGCTATTTCTCAAATACGAATTGACTTTCCCAGATCACTTGAAGCAATAGAAAAACAAAGATTAGAAAAAGAGCGCGAACAGGAAAAAGTTCGCCTGGCTGATATGGAATCTGTAAATGTTGCTATTTCTAATGTCCGAAAAGGATTGGATCCAATTCCTGAAATTAAAAAAGAATTGGTAGCAAGAAGTGAAGAAGAAAGAAGATTAATTCGGTTGATTGCAGAAGTTGATAAAAAAGTTTTGGAATCAAAGCGTTCCGATGATGAATACCGCCGAAGTATTAAGTTATTGGAAGAAAATATTCATCAGGATTCAAAAAGAATTCTTGATATTCAAGGTGAAGTGTCATCTTTAAGAAAAAGAGTTGAGGAACAACGCGGAAAAGTTGATCTATCTAATGAAACGTTACGAAAAATAGAGATGCGGCAAAACGAGTTGGTCAATGCAGAAGTAGAAAGGAAGCAGGCACAAACAGCATTTATCGAACGCCAGAGCATGTCTCAGGTTGAACGTGATCGGATTTGGCGTGAATGGCAAACACGATTTGAAATCATTGAAGGACAAGCATTAAATCTGGATTCTCAATTGCAATTATTAGATGCAACACAGCGCTCAATTAAACACGCCCAAGAAAGTTTTGAAGATATTACACAACGATTTGAGCGTCGCATCAATGAAATCACAGAAATGCAACGTTTAGTGGAAGACCGATTCCGTCAGGAATGGGTTTCTTTTAAGGCGGATGATCAAAAACGGTGGTCAAATTACATGCTATCGAATGATGAACAAATTCGTGAAGTGGGAAAACAATTTGAGAAGTTATCTGAGAGATTGATTACATTGGAAGATACGACACAAGACTTTCAAGATGTCAATCAGCAAATTTTGGAAACCACCCATCGCAGACTTCAGGGCATGTTAAATTTGCTTCGGGAACAAAACAATGAATTTAATGAGAGTTTTGATTTAAAGAGTTAAGAATAATGCGTGTTATTGGAACTGCAGGTCATGTAGATCATGGAAAGTCCACATTAGTTAAATCATTGTCTGGTATTCATCCGGATCGATTAAAAGAAGAAATTGCAAGGGAAATGACGATCGAACTAGGTTTTGCCTGGTTTGACTTACCAAATGGTGAAGAAGTTGGCATTGTCGATGTTCCTGGTCATCGGGATTTTATCGAGAATATGTTAGCCGGAGTAGGGGGAATTGATGCAGCATTATTGGTTATCGCTGCAGATGAAGGCATAATGCCCCAGACTCGTGAACATTTGTCAATTATTGATTTATTACAAATCAATGCTGGAATTGTGGTACTGACAAAAGTTGATTTAATTGATGATCCAGATTGGTTGGACCTGGTTGAAATGGATATCCGTGATGTATTGAAAAATACATCCATCGAAAATGCACCAATTATCCGGGCATCATCGCTAACTGGATTTGGAATCGATAAGCTTCTTCTCGAAATCACGGCACTGCTTGGAAAAAAGGAAAGAAAAGAAGATTTTGGAAGAGCCAGATTGCCAATCGACAGGGTCTTTTCAATGTCTGGTTTTGGAACAGTAGTAACGGGAACTTTGCTTGATGGTACTGTTCATATTGGGGATGAGGTCACGATTTTTCCTAAATTATCCAATGCCAGAATTCGTGGAATTCAAACCCATAAACAAAAAACAAATCAAGCCGGTCCAGGAACAAGAACAGCAATAAATTTGAGCGGAGTCGAAGTAAATGATGTAAATCGCGGTGATGTCGTTGCTGTATCGGGTAAATATTCAATTACACAACGTTTTGATGCATTTGTCCGAATATTGACAGATAGTTCTTCACCTTTAAAGCATAATCATGAAGTAAAGATTTTTGTTGGTGCAGCTGAAGTGATAGCACGTATTCGAATATTAGGGTCAGATACGATTGAAGCTGGAATGAGTGGATGGGCGCAAATTGAGGTCAACACACCATTGGTCGTTTCAAGAAAGGATCGATTTATCATCCGGAGGCCATCTCCAGGAGAGACAATCGGTGGTGGAGAGGTAGTCAACCCATTCCCAGGAAAAAGGTATAAAAGATTTAGTGATTCAGTCATAAATCAATTGGAAGCTTATTTACAAGGTACACCAGAGGAGATATTTACCCAGGCGAGTTTAGATTTGGAAGTTGCTAGTTTTGCAGAAATTGTAAAAAAAGCAAGGATTGAATTTGATATTGCTGAAAAATTATTACCTGGTTTACTTGAGCAAGGAAAAATAATACTGATCGAAAAGCACAGCGAAAAAAACGAATTAACTATTTATGGATCCAGCAAATGGTATAACGAAATATTAGAAAACGCCAGATTGATTTTAAATAAGTATCACAGTCAATATCCATTACGTTCGGGTATGCCGAGAGAAGAACTAAAAAGCAAACTCAAGGTTTCTCAAAAAGTTTATTCTTCCCTAATTGAAAAGTGGAATTATGAGAACCAGCTAAAAGTTGGAAAATCATTGCTTTCATTAAATAACCACCATGTAATTTACGCAAAATCAGATCAACAAAAAATAAATAACTTGATTACGATTTTTGAAGAAAATCCATTTTCTCCACCGGGAATTAGCGAATGCAGACAGCGTGTTGGTGAGGAAGTTTTTAATGCATTAGTAGATCAGGAAATTTTCATTCAAGTAATGGGTGATATTGTGTTTCTAAAAAGGAATTTTGAAGAAATGTTAGCTTTTGTTTTAGAAAAATTGAATATCGATGGGAACATAACAGTAGCACAGTTCAGAGACAAATTTCAAACCAGCAGAAAATATGCTCTTGGATTATTAGAATACCTCGACACAATTGGCATCACATATAGGGATGGTGATTTCCGCAAATTAAAGCCAATAAAGAAATAATTCTTATAAAATTTTCTATGACACTTTATTTACTTCTTTAAGGTTTGTAAATTTTTCCAGAATTAGCCTTCAACTTTTCTTATTTAACTTTTAACAATGCTTATTGACAGGTTTGCATGATCCCTTTATAATACCTTTCGCCTAATCTTGGCTAAAGTCAGGATTAAATACCAAATTTCCAGCTTCCCCGATATCTGGCAAACGGATTTGCGAGAGCTCCGGTGAAGTGAAGATGGAGAGAACTATAATGAAATATGCAATCGTAGAATCAGGCGGCAAACAATATAAAGCTGCCGAAGGGACCACTATTGAGGTGGATCTCTTACCCAATGAAGTTGGTGAACAATTAACGCTGGATTCAGTTTTATTGTTTGTCGATGATGATGGGGTAAAAGTTGGAACTCCAGAGGTTTCTGGGGTAAAGCTGAAAGCCACTGTGGTTTCCCATTTCAAGGGACCAAAGGTTATTGTTTTCAAATATAGACCAAAGAAGAAAATCCGGGTCAAAAACGGTCATCGTCAACAATATACAAAATTATTGGTAAATTCGATCGTAGTGGAGTAGAGATCATGGCACATAAAAAAGGTGGCGGGTCCAGCCGTAATGGACGAGATAGTAATGCACAACGTCTGGGTGTCAAACGATATGCTGGTCAGAAAGTGCTTTCTGGAAATATTTTAGTTCGCCAAAGAGGCACTCACATCAAACCGGGTGTGAATGTTGGGCGTGGCAGCGATGATACATTATTTGCAACCGTTGATGGTGTAGTAGAATTTGTCACGTTATTCAACGGCCGTAAGTGTGTAAATGTTATGCCTGTTGAAGCATAATATTTAAAATAGTTACCCGTTTTTTCTCACTGGAATTAACGGAAGTAGCAATATAAGTAAAAGGAAGGTTTGCGGCTATGAAAAATAATATCCATCCGAAGTATTTTGCGGATGCAAGCATCACATGTGCGTGTGGCAATACATGGAAAACTGGGTCTACCCGGAAAGAAATTCGAACTGAAATTTGTTCCTCCTGTCACCCGTTTTTTACCGGACAACAACAGCGCATCATTGACATTGAAGGACAGGTAGATCGGTTCTACAAACGACTACAGGCTCGTCAGGAATATGTTGAAACAGTAAAAGCACGTGAAGAATCAAAAACATCAGTTGATCGACCCATTGCCGAATTAGAATTGGGATCTCGCGTTACAGATACTTTATTAAAAGCCGGGCTTGATAATGTTGGCAAAGTATTGTCATTGATGAATCAAGGTGAAGCAGCGATTTTGGCGGTAGATGGTTTTGGTCGAAAATCGTTAATTGATTTGAAGAAACGTCTCCGTTCATTAGGTTATGATGTTCCGGAAACATTTTAAAGTACTTTATTAGGAACTTTTAAACAGCCTGTCATGACAGGCTGTTTTTTATTAGCTGCATATAGCTAAGATTTGGTAAAATTAAACAACATTGTTGGGAGGTAGTTGATGAAACATCATTCAGGCTCGATTGAAGTGATTTGTGGTTCAATGTTCTGTGGAAAAACGGAAGAATTAATTCGCAGATTACGCAGGGCTGTTATCGCTCGCCAAAATGTACAGGTGTTTAAACCAATTATTGACAATCGTTATCAGATTGCTAAAGTAGCTTCTCATAATGGTGAAGCTTTTGAAGCAACTCCAGTAAATTCCATACTTGAATTAAAAAGCATTTTGAAACAAGAAACCACAGTTATTGGGATTGATGAAGCCCAATTTTTTGATGAGGAATTAATCAGCTTGATACAAATTTTTGCTGACAAAGGTATACGCGTAATTCTGGCAGGTTTGGATACTGACTTTAGGGGCGAACCTTTTGGAATCATGCCGCAGGTGATGGCGCTGGCTGAAAGAGTGGATAAGTTACATGCCATTTGTATGGTTTGTGGAGAATATGCATCAAGAACACAAAGATTAGTGAATGGAAAGCCAGCCAGGTTCGATGATCCTATTATTATTGTAGGTGCCTCAGAAATGTATGAAGCAAGATGTAGGAAGCACCACGAAGTACCCCGAAAGTAAAGGTAAACCAATGCGAGATTATAAAGAGTTTTTGTCTGAAGTATTAATTTCACAAGATCAATTGCATCAGAGATTAGTAGAATTAGGTAAACAAATTTCATCGGATTACGAAAAATCTGATAATTTAGTCATGGTATGTATATTGCGTGGCGGGGTTATGTTTCTGACTGACTTGATGCGACAAATAACGGTTCCACACGCAATTGAATTTATGGCAGTTGAATCTTATGGTTCAGGTGCTAGGGAATCCACTGGACAAATTAGAATTTCTCACGATTTAAATACAGATATTCGGGATCGAGATGTTATTTTGGTAGAAGATATTATTGATAGTGGACGCACGTTAAATTCTGTTTTGGATATATTATGTGCAAGAAAACCACGTTCTATGGTTGTATGCACCTTACTAGACAAACATGATCGCAGGGAAGTTGATGTTCCTGTCAAATATGTTGGATTTGTTATTCCGAATAAGTTCGTATTTGGCTATGGTTTGGACCTGGATGATCTTTACAGGAATTTACCTTTCGTTGGCGTCGTAGATGAGAAAAAATATCGTACCGGATAATAAAACCTGATGGATTATCCATTTGATCAAAAAACAAAAGAAATTTTAGATATTCTCCTGAAAAATTTGTCTGAAGGTGAAAAAATTTTTTTAGTTGGGGGAATGGTTCGTGATATTCTTATGAATCAACCGATTCATGATCATGATTTTGTCTTTGTTGGAGATGTCAGAAAATATGCAATAAAAATAGCGGACTCGCTGGGCGCTGCTTTTTTTATGCTAAATGATAAGTTTAAAACAGCAAGAATTATAAATCGGGACAAATTTCCATCCTGGAAAAATATTGATATGATTCAAATGCGGGGAAATTCGATAGAGGAAGATCTTCTTCTGAGAGATTTTACGATCAATGCGATTGCAATTGATGTTGAGTGTCAAAGCAAATTGATTGATCCGCTATCAGGTGCATTACACTTGCAACAAAAAATACTCGTTGCTTGTTCACCACAATCATTTAGCGATGACCCGATACGTGTTTTACGAGCGATTAGGCAATCAACGACCTATCAATGGAGAATTGAAGCCAAAACGCTAAAGCAATTGAAGAAAGCCTGTATTTTGATTCGCAATATTTCTCCTGAAAGAAAACGAGACGAGTTAATGCGAATATTGGATTTGCAAAACCCATTACCAGCATTGAATTTGCTTGAATACTTAGGCTTGTTGGAAATAATTTTTCCGGATTTTAATGATTTCAGGCAACAATGGGGTGATGAGTCACATTTTTCCATAAACTATTGGGAAAGAGTGAAATTGATACTAAAGAATTTAATATTACTGGAAAAAGCACTGGTAATAGATTTTCAACCTGAAAATGTACTTGATTTGCGCACTGGTCAGGCTGTAATGAAATTAGGCAGATTTCGTTCACAATTATCAGATTTTTTTGAAAAGCGTATCCATACAGAACGAAGCTTGCGATCATTATTATTTCTAATTGTTATCTTCTTAGAGATTGAATATTCCAATAATCCAAGGAATGATTTGGTTGAAGAAAGAAAAAATCAGACTAATGGTTTTGAAAAGCGTATCAGACAAATGGTGCTTACAAACGAAGAAATAAAGTTGGCATTAATAATAAATGCAAATAAATTAATAATTCACAGTTTAGCTATGGAAAATGCCGAACTAAATGGGGGAATGGTTTATCAATACTTTCGTAAGATGGGTTCTGCTGGAATTCTATTATGCTTTTTATCTCTCGCTGAGACCATGTCAAATATCAATCAAGTTTTTCCTGAAAAACAATTCAATTCTGAATTGCAAATTTGCCGAACATTAATGACTGGATATTTTCAAAAAGCAGATGAATGGATTAATCCCCCATTGTTAGTGGATGGACATGATTTAAAGAAAATCGTAAACGAAAAAGAGGCTGTTTTCATTGGAGAATTGCTTGAAAAAGTGCGTATTGCAACTGCTGAAGGGAAATTAAGTAATAAAGCTGAAGCGATTCAATATGTGAAAAAAAATTATTGTCCATCTACAGATAATAAATAATTTTTTCTGGGAATTCAAAAAAACTGATTAAGGGAAAATTTCATCTAATATAGGTGCATAATAGCAATTACAGCCACTTGCAGCGGAACAACCTTCGACAGGTAAGACTGGTAACGATTGTTTTGTATAAACGCCTTCTATTTGCCTACAGTTCGGGCATGCATTTTTGCTAACACTAACTCGAATTGCAGTTACCCTTGGATTGTCGATTAATTTCTTTCGGGATAGCGCAAATTCAGAATATTCCGCCAGATTTGCGCCGCAATTAATACATTCCGTTTCACTATCTGGCGTTAATTGGTTACACTTGCTGCAAGTTTGCACAGTCACCTCAAATGTAGGGATTTTCTTTATTCTACTATATTTATTAATTAATAAATCACTGATTGAATAAAAGAATATTTCTAAATTGATAAAAAAAACTCCCTAATTTAGGGAGTTTAGAAGTTATGTAACTACATTTTGGAGGATTTTCAGTTTATCCAAATTCGCTCTTCTGATCAAGTTATTCAAATGAGCGATTAATACACCACTTGTGACAGGTTTGATTAAATAATCATCTGCGCCAGCATCAAGTGCAGCTGCTACCAGTCCAGGGTTGTCCAGAGCCGAAAGTATCAGTATAGGTACATTGCTGAAGGTCCTGATCTCTTTGCAAATCTGCCATCCATCCATTTCTGGCATCATTAAATCCAGAATTATTATTCGAGGAGCAAATGTTTTGGCTAAGCCAATTCCGGTCCTACCATCATTGGCAATTCGAATTTCGGCACCGGTTTGCCTCAATAATAATTTTAGTAGGTCTGTCATTGCAGGATCATCATCAATGACTAATATTTTATTCATCATACCTCCACGCAATTTGCTTCCTCTATTATCATCTAAAAACGATTGTTATTACTTTGCAGATAATATACAGGATAAATAATAATGGCAGGTTATTCCTGCCAATTTTGTAATGGAATTGTAAGAATAAGAATTTATAAAAAAAATTATTAACGAGTTGTTAATATAAAAATTCAGTCCACCGGACAATTATTTGTATGCTTTATGGTAAAATGTTTAGTTGGCGAAAGTTGGCTGTTTCCTTTAAATAGGAAATAGTTTTTTTAAATAATAATCTTTTAGGAGGAATAAATGTCTGAAAAAAAATGGGTGTACTTATTCCATGAAATTGAAGAAGCCGTCGCTGTTTCCAATGGTGATTGGGAATTAGTTCGTGGTTTGTTGGGTGGCAAGGGTGCAAATCTGGCAGACATGGAGAGAATTGGTGTTCCGGTTCCCTCAGGTTTTACGGTAACAACAGAAGCCTGTAATGCTTATCAACCAAATAAACAATTTCCTGATGGTTTATGGGATCAGATGTTAAATGCATTAAAAGATGTGGAAATGACCACTGGCAAAAAATTTGGTGGGAATGAAAATCCTTTATTGGTTTCTTGCAGATCCGGTGCAAAATTTTCGATGCCTGGAATGATGGACACAGTTTTAAACATCGGTCTTAATGATGAAACCGCAAGCGCAATGATCAAATTGACTGGCAATGAACGCTTTGTTTATGACTCATACCGTCGATTGATTCAGATGTTTGGTTCAGTCGTCCTTGAAATAACAGATGAGGCTTTTGAAGAAGTTTTTGATGGTTATAAAAAACAAAAAAATATCAAAGCTGATACTGATTTAACAACCGAAGACCTGAAATATCTAACAGGTGAATTTAAGAAGGTTGTATTAAAGGAAAAAGGATTTGATTTTCCACAGGATCCATTCCAGCAATTGAAATTTGCAACCGAAGCAGTTTTTCGATCCTGGATGGGAAAACGTGCTGTGGATTATCGAAGAGCGACAGACATACCGGATGATTTAGGGACTGCAGTGAACATTGTCACGATGGTTTTTGGAAACATGGGTTGGGATTCTGGTACCGGCGTTGCATTTACACGAAATCCAGCCACAGGTGAGAGTAAATTATATGGTGACTATTTACTGAATGCACAAGGCGAAGATGTTGTTGCGGGAATTCGAAATACGGACCCAGTTCAGAAAATGTCCGAGACGATGCCAGAAGTTTACAAACAATTCCTGGAGATCGTCGCAAAACTTGAGAAACATTACAAAGACATGCAGGACGTTGAATTTACCATCGAACGTGGAAAATTGTGGATGTTACAAACCCGCAATGGAAAGCGAACGGCCAGGTCTGCAGTACGAATTGCAGTTGAAATGGTAGAAGAGGGGTTAATCGACAAACCAACTGCGATAAAACGTGTGACCCCAGACCAGGTCGACACATTATTGCACCCCCAATTTGATGCAAAAACTAAGAAAAAAGCATCTGATGAAGGTCGATTTTTCTGTAATGGTGTCAATGCTTCACCTGGTGCTGCTGTCGGTCAGGTGTATTTCGATGCTGACACAACCGAAAGAATGCACAAAGAAGAACATCAGGATACGATCATGGTGCGACCATTTACAAAACCAGACGATGTTCATGGCATGCTCGCATCAAAAGGTATTTTAACTTCTGAGGGTGGAGCTACAAGTCATGCCGCAGTTGTTGCACGACAATTTGGAGTTCCATGTGTAGTTGGTGCTTCTGCAGTTAAAATTGATCTTGACAAGAGATTGATGACTGTGGGGGAAACGATTGTTCGAGAGGGTGAATGGATTTCTGTTGATGGTACGACTGGAGAAGTTTATATCGGAAAGGTTGATATGAATGCTCCTTCTTTGGATGAACAGACAGACCTGCTCAAATTGCTCAAATGGGCTGATGAAATTTGTGCAACTCCAGGAATACGTACACCCGAATCTGCCGGTTATCCGACTGTAGGTTTACAGGTTTGGGCAAATGCTGATTATCCGAAAGATGCGCGCCGTGCACGTGAATATGGCGCGAAAGGAATTGGCCTTTGTAGAACTGAGCACATGTTCTTTGAACCAGAACGCCTTCCCAGTGTTCAACGGATGATCCTTGCAAAAACCAGTGAAGAAAGAACCGAAGCGCTTAACGAATTATTACCAAGCCAACGTTCTGACTTTGAAGGTCTTTTCGAAGCCATGGATGGCTTACCAGTAATTATTCGTCTTATTGATCCTCCTCTGCACGAGTTCCTGCCTTCTGCTGATGATCTTAGAGATCAGATCATCACAAAACGCGTTGAAGATATGGCAAATTACCTACTTGGAAAAGGCGAATCAAAAGATGTTCAGAAATTAGAAAAATTGTTATCAGCAGTTGAAGGATTACATGAAAGCAATCCAATGATGGGTCTACGCGGAATTCGCCTTTCTATCATGATGCCAGAGATTGTTGAAATGCAAGTGAAAGCCATCATGGAAGCAGCAGCAAATGTTGCTTTGAAAGGCATTCACCCAAAACCGGAAGTGATGATTCCATTAACCGGTCACATTAATGAGCTAAAAGTTATCCAACCACGTCTCATTGCAATTGCAAAAGAAGTTATGGATTCAAAGAACATTCAATTTGATTATAAATTCGGAACCATGATTGAAATTCCCCGTGCTGCTGTAACTGCGGGCGAAATTGCTGGTGATGCTGAGTTCTTCTCATTTGGAACGAATGATTTGACTCAAATGACATTTGGCTATAGCCGTGATGATGCAGAACGTAGCTTCTTGTTGAAATATGTCGAAGATGGCATCTTACCTAAAAATCCTTTCCAAACAATCGACCGGGATGGTGTCGGTGGATTAATGAAGATGGCAGTGGAAAGAGGTCGCGCTGTTCGTCCTGAATTGGAAGTTGGTATCTGTGGCGAACATGGTGGTGATCCGTCTTCAATAGAATTCTGTCACATGATTGGAAATAATTATGTAAGTTGTTCTCCATTCCGTGTGCCCGTTGCTCGCTTAGCTGCAGCTCATGCAGCTTTAAAATTTGCACCTAAATAGACAAAATTATTCATTTTGAAATAGAGGAGGTCTGAAAATTTCCAGACCTCTTCTTTGTTTAAATTCGACGTTTCGAATTAATTCCTTGTACAATAAAATATCGGGATAGTTGAATCTGGTATAATTCCCCCGGAATTTATGATATTTTTCATAATAATTGATAAATATTTTTGATAAGAAGTATATAATCTTATCTTGACGAACAGGAATAGGGACAGTTTAAATGGAGAAAAAAGAGCATTTAGAACTATATCAACAGATGGTTGTTATCCGACTTGTTGAAGAGCGGGCAGCCGAATTGTACCAACAAGGGAAAATTGGTGGATTTCTTCATTTGTATATCGGTCAGGAAGCTGTAAGTACCGGGTTGATATCTGCCAGAAAACCCCAGGATCGTGTGATTACTGCTTATCGTGATCATGGTGTTGCCATTAATTGTGGCTTAAGCGCAAATGAAGTTATCGCTGAATTAT
This sequence comes from uncultured Anaerolineaceae bacterium, assembly GCA_964586385.1. Taxonomy (GTDB): domain Bacteria; phylum Chloroflexota; class Anaerolineae; order Anaerolineales; family Anaerolineaceae; genus UBA6170. Next base: position 5,503 of record CAZPIM010000006.1, on the reverse strand, counting down.
TAGGAAAAGCTACCGGATGCTCTGGAGGAAAAGGTGGCTCAATGCATATGGCGGACGTCAATAAAAATTTTTGGGGCGGGCACGCCATTGTTGGAGCACATCTTCCTCTTGCTGCTGGATTAGCATTAGGTGATCTTTATCAGAAACAAGATGGAGTCACAATTTGTATGTTTGGGGATGGTGCAACTAATATAGGCTATTTCCATGAAGCACTTAATTTATCTAAAGTTTGGAACCTGCCAGTTTTATGGGTATGTGAAAATAACCATTATGGAATGGGAACAGCAGTAGATCGTGCTTCTGCAGTTTCAGAAATCAGTCAAAAAGCGATAGGTTATGGTATGAAAAGCGCTCAGATTGATGGGATGGATTTAATGAAAGTCAGAGAAAAATCTTTGGAAATAATTGAGGAAATTCGGAATGGAAGTGGCCCTCAATTTTTGGAAATTATGACGTATCGGTTTAGAGGACATTCCATGGGAGATCCGGAACGTTACAGGCAACAGGATGAAGTTAGAAAATGGCAGTTAAATGATCCTATCGGAATTTATCGACAATTTCTTGAATCCGGTTCGATTGCTTCGGATGAAGAGCTTGATAAGATTGACACAAAAGCCAAAGCAATCGTCGATGAAGCAGTAAGATTTGCTGAAGCTAGCCCAGAGCCTGGCCCAGAAGAATTGTTTCGCCATATTTATGTAGAAGAACCAGCGGGGGAGTAAGCAATGGCTAAAATCACGATGCGACAGGCGATTTCTCAGGCACTTTGGGAAGAAATGGAAAGAGATCCCAAGGTATTCATTCTTGGGGAAGAAGTTGGTGTTTGGGGTGGAACATATGCTGTTACGAAGGGTTTTTATGACCATTTTGGACCTGAAAGAGTAAGAGATACACCGATTGCAGAGGCGGCTATTATTGGAGCTGCAATTGGTGCTGCACTAACAGGGACACGACCTGTTGCGGAATTGATGACAATCAATTTTGCTTTTTCTGCCATGGATCATATCGTAAATGAAGCAGCGAAAATGCATTATATGTTTAATGGGAACATGCTTTTGCCATTAGTCATCCGAACTGTAGGTGGGGGTGGCCGGCAATTAGGGGCAACCCATTCTCAAACTCCGGATGCAATATTCGCGCATTTTCCCGGATTAAAAGTTGTTGCTCCAGGTACTCCAGCTGACGCAAAAGGTTTGCTCAAGGCTGCAATCCGATCGAACGATCCAATCATGTTTATTGAGCATGCAACTTTGTATCAAACAAGGGGTGAAGTGCCGGATGGAGATTATATTGTTCCAATTGGAACTTCAAAAATGCAAAGAGAAGGCAAACATGTGACAATTGTTACATATAGCAAAATGCTAGAACTTTCATTTAAGGCAGCAGATTTGCTCGCTAAAGATGGTATTGAAGTGGAAATTATTGATTTGCGTTCATTAAGACCATTGGATATGGGACCTGTGATCGAATCAGTCAAGAAGACAAACAGGGCAATTGTAGTTGAAGAAGGCTGGAAATCCTTTGGCGTTGGATCAGAAATCGTTTCAAGAATTTATGAAGAAGCGTTCGATTATATCGATGCACCGATAAAAAGAGTTGCACAAAAGGAAGTTCCATTACCTTACAATGCTACTTTGGAACAAATGGCTCTGCCACAAATTGATGATATTATTTCCGCAGTGAAGGAGGTGCTTTAATGGCCGATAATGTTCTTATGCCAAAATTGGGTTTTGATATGAAGGAAGGAACTCTCGTTCGCTGGGTGAAGTTAGAAGGAGAGAAAATCCAAAAAGGTGATGTTATTGCTGAAATTGAAACCGACAAAGCTACCGTTGAAGTTGAAAGTGGTTTCACTGGCGTATTGCTCAAGCATCTCGTCGAAGCGGATTCAATTGTCCCTATCGGGGATTCAATCGCAATTATTGGCAAAGAAGGAGAAAAAGTGGATGTTGATTCTAAATCAGCGATTTCCACACCCGTTAAGAATAAAAAATCAGAGCAGATAATGGATCAAAAGAAGGACAAATCCACGCAAGTATCAGATGACGAATTATCAACAGATGATGATAGAGTAAAAGCTTCTCCATTAGCCAGAAAAATGGCTGCAGATCTTCAGCTCGATTTAGCACAGATATCCGGGAGTGGTCCGGGGGGCAGGATCATCAAGCGGGATTTGGATAAGATTAATTCCCAGGATATGACAGACGTGGTAGTTGAAAGAGCAAAAAAACCAACTGATAAAGGAAAAGAAGATCAAGTTGTTGATCAAGGAATTTCTCTGAACACTTGGAACCAAACCGATGTGAAATTAGATGATAAAAAAATCCCGCTCAATCGTCTGCGCCAGGCAATCAGTCGAAGAATGTCCGATTCGAAACAACAGATTCCTCATTTTTATGAAACTTATGTCTATGATGTAGAATCTTTGATGGAAATCAGGGAACAGGCGAATTTGACATTACCGGATGATCAAAAACTTTCGATCAATGATTTTATTATCAAGGCGGTTGCCACTGTTTTGAAGAATTTTCCAAATCTAAATGCATCCATTAACGAAAAAGAAATTAATCAATATGCATCGGTAAACATTGGCGTTGCAGTTTCTATTGAAGGGGGCTTGTTAACGGTTGTTGTTCGTGATGCAGATCTCAAACCGATTCGCTTGATTTCCAAAGAAGTAAAAGAAATGGCATCTCGTGTACGCGAAGGGAAGATAAAACCTGAGGATGTGGAGGGTTCAACTTTTTCTATTAGTAATTTAGGCATGTATGGAGTTGAACAATTCACCGCCATCATTAATCCCCCCGAGGCAGCCATACTTGCTGTTGCGGCCGCAAAACAGGTTCCAGTGGTTAAAAATGGAGACCTGGCAATTGGTTGGAGGATGTCTGTAACAATATCTGCTGATCACAGAATCACGGATGGCGTTGAAGCGGCTAAATTTTTGAAAGCACTGGCATTTGAATTAGAAAATCCAATCCGATTACTTTTATAAAAAACAAATGGACTTGAAAAGCCCTTTTGTTTTAGAAGGTCAATTCTTTGGGTAAAAATGTTCGTATAGATGATAAAACTCATAAATATTCGTAATATATCTTCGTGTTTCTTCGAAAGGTATTATTTCCAATAACAAGTCCGGATCGTTGTTAGCCTGATCTTCCCAATTTAATACATTACCCGGACCAGCATTATAGGCTGCCAGTGCCGCAAAAAGATCATTATTGAACAATTCTCTCATCCTGGCTAGATAACTGACTCCAAAACGTATGTTTACAGATGGAATATAAAGATCGTTTTGCGTGTAGTTTTCTGGCCATTTGATATTTTGGCTTATCTCATCTCCTGTAGCCGGCATAATTTGCATGACACCGATCGCACCAGCGGAAGATGAAATAAATCCTTCATAAAATGATTCCTGGCGGATCAAGCTTAGTATCAAAATTGGATCAAAATTATATTTCTCTGCATTTTCTTTTACCAAATCGGAATAATAATTGCCAAACCGAATATGGTTGAACCAAAGTGGGGCATTGAGAGTTTGATAGTCATCCATGTTTGCTAACTGAAGAATTTGCCTGCTGCACAATAAAGCAGATCGATACAAACCGATTTCAGTGAAGTAATTTGATAAACGAAACAAATTTAAAGCGTCCTGGTTGTTGGTTTCTCTTACGAGTTCGAATTTGTTCCTGGCATTTTCATAAAGCCCAAGATTCCATAAAGCAACTGCTTGTTTGAAGTTGTTATCTTCGAACAAATTATCAATGGCGGTAAAATTGGTATCGACAGGTAAAGAAAATGTTTTTTGCATCCAAATTTCAGCAATATATCTTTCCTGTTCCAGGTTTGTCTCCAAATTGATTTCTGATCTGGTCGCATAAGGAGCCAGATTAGAAATTAATTCTAATGACCTTATCGAATAATAACCAGTCGGGTCAGTTGTTGATGCTAATTTCCAGGCATTTTCTGCTTCTTCCGGTTTTCCCAATTTTTTATATGTTTTTCCTATCCACAATTGTGTTGCCGCAGAAATCGAAGGTGTTCCGCCTAAAAGTAATACTCTCTGGAATTTCTCCAGGGCAGATGTGTAATTATCCAATCGATATTGGATAATGCCACTTAAATAGAGCGCTTGTGAAGAAATTTCCGCCTGAGGGTATTCATCAATTAATCTGGACCAAGTTGCAGATGCTTCTGTCAAATAACCTGATCTTTCATAAATTCGCCCAGCGTCGTAAAGTGCTTGTGCGGCACCTTCATTCGATGGATTAGTAGCGACAAATGTTAATAAAGTGCTCGCTCCTCCAAGATAATCATCTTGAAATGCCCATTGCGTGTATGCAATGTCTTCCCATGCATCGACATAAAAACGATCATCCGGATGATCCTGAATCAGGATTCTCCATTCTTGAATTGCGCTTTCAATCTGATCCATTGCACGATATGCAAACGCTTTGTAATAATGCGCGCTTCCATTATGATCTGGATTGGAAATCAAGTAGCGGTTGAATGCATCGACTGCCAGACCATATCTGCCTGCATAATAATCAACCAGACCGCGATTAAATTCATCAACCGCAATTCCATCATTTACTAGTACAACCAAACCGGAATAAGTATCAAATGCTTTAGGGTAATTTTGAACCGATTCCTGGAATCTTGCATAAGCTTGTTCCGGAAGCCCTAATAAGAGATAAGCTTGGCCAGCGAGTAAATTCATTTGCGCTCTGGTGTATTCATTCGGGCTTTGGTCGTGTACTTCCATGAACATTCGGATCGCATTCGTGAATTCAGATTGAGAATTATAAATTTGTCCAATCTTTATCTTCACAGAATCTAATTCTTCGTTATTTCCAGATTCTATAGCCATATTAAATTGCATTAAAGCGTTTTCTGTATCACCCGCAGCTAAATATGCATCACCTGCATTTTCGAACATAAACCTGTCTAAAATACCAGGAAGAATTTCAACATATTTCAAAAAACTTTCAGCAGCATTAGAATATTGGTTAAGGCTGTTGTAGCAATTAGCCAATAAAAAGGCTGCCTTTGCTCGAGTTTCCTGATCAATGGTCGTGTCATCCTTAATTTCAATTAGATCAGGAATTACACTGCCACAATCATTTTCCTTAATTTTTATCTGACTTAAGAATACCTTTGCAGCAGCAATTAAATCGGGTTCACCTGCGTTCGTTATGATAGTGGCGAATTCGTTTTCCGCTTGCTCAAAATCGCCAATGAAAAAAGCAAGCTCCCCATTTTGCATCCGGGTAATTGGAAGAGGAGTTGGTGTGGGTGTAGGAGAAGGCACCGGAGTGTTCGTAAGCAAAACAGTTGGTGTTATTTCATCAATTATCTTAGAGTCGGGTTCATTCGATTTATTAATATCACATCCAAAAAGGAGATTTGAAATAATTATTAGCAATAAAATGATTTGTATTCTTTTCATATTTACCTGATTTTCCAAAAAGTAATTGTATCAAAAAACAATGGAATAGGTTTT